>JABXJU010000128.1 GCA_013375405.1 Candidatus Helarchaeota archaeon | reverse complement strand
AAATTAGTTTTTCTATTGCTTTAACAGTTTTAAAAGCCATATTAAAAACATAGCAAGAGAAAATTAACATTTCATTTTGTTTTTTAATAAAGAAAGGGGGAGGAAAACCTCCATTACACGCACTGGGCCAGCCCCATGAATTCTAATCGAAATTAATTAATTGAAAATAATTTTTACAGTCGACCGAAAACTGCCCCTAGGGGATTTATATATCTTTACTTGAAAGAATGCTAGTGGAGGTCAGCTGCATGGGGTTCCTGAACAGGATTCGCAAGGGAAGAATTCGGAGAAGGCTTCGCAAGGACTTCCCGGACCAATTGACCGTATTCGACCCCGAGATCGTGGAGGCGGTGCGGGAGTTCTTCCCAGAGGAACAAATGGTAGAGGTGCTCCGGTACATTGATACGGTCGTGGATGGCGATATAGAGCACGCCTGCCGCGAAGTTGAACGGCTAAAAGCGGCGGTTAGCGAATTCCTTCGTCATCGATCGGGTGGGTGAATAAATTTTTCATTTTCCCTGCACATCAAATTCGACTGAATCATGCAAGCACAATTCATAAATCTATCCTTGGTAATACTTATCGCCTCCTCATAAGAAACACCTTCCTTGAAAGAAGCATACCATACGGTAGAAATATCACGTCCAATGTCACTCACTTTGGTCCAATGTTTCTTTTCAAGACATTCATAGATCTTTGCCCTTTTGCTAGAATCAACATCGGGAAAATCTGCAGTAACCATTACGTATAATGGCATATCGTACCCCTCCCTAATTAATTATTATTGCTCTGATAAACTCCTCGAAATGCGTAGGCTTGATGGTCCATCTGCCTATCTATAACCCCTCTACTGAAAAATCTTTTATCTTGCCGTCTATTATTTTCATTCCGAAATCAAAGCAATATTTAACTGCCTCTTCTCTTGTGGGGAATGAATTTGCTGAACTAAAATTTTTCGAGGTTGCATGAGAACCTCTGTGTTTGAATATATAAATGTTTATAGTCCAATTTTTCGATTCAGCAAGCTGATATGGTGAAGCCTGTATTTCATATCCGTTATATTCAATTATATCCGGTCTAAATGTTTTGTTTTTGAGCCATCTGTCTATTTCGTCTTTATCAAATCGAAGTAAATCGCCTATTTTTGTAAAAGGGATTCCCTTTTTGTTCACCCAATTATATATGGTTTGTTTATTTACTTTTAAGTATTCTGCTAGTTCAGTAACGCTCATCAACTGATTCATTTTAGCTCCTAATATAGCAAATCTATTTACTTATAATATAAAACAATTAATCTATCGTGTCAAGAAAATTTTCTGCGCTTGATACGTAACTTAGAAAGTGTACCTTCGGGAACGCAGAAAGCGTACACCGGGAACAAGAAAGTGAACATTGCCAAACATTGATATTTGTGTTAGAATCTTCTGAAGAAAAGAAAGATGTTCCAATGCAAAAACGGCCCGAAAAGGCAATAAAAAAACCGCCTCACGCATTGCGTTTAGCGGTCTTTGATTTTATCGCCTATCTTCCACTTAGTAACCACTTGAAATCTCTATTATCCTTTCTTTCTTAAATTTAGCAAAAGTCCTTATCTTTTATCTTATCCGCTTAATTACTAACGATCTTGCGATTTCGCTAAACCACCTAAGATCTGAGGCTTAGAAATCGCCACGCCACAGATTCTCTTTCCAACCGAACTAAGGATTGATATGTGATAGAATTCTTCGTTGACATAATATGAAATCCTTAATGTTCGTTTCTCTTTCACTATGGGGTCAACGCAATCAATTTCAACAACATTTTTTCTTTTATTTCTTGCCATTGGACTACTCCATATAAAGATTGGTCTTTTTGAACAAAAATAACGCAAGTATTTATTATTATTGTAAAGTGCAAATTCCTTGCTTTTCAGAAGACCTATAGAAAAAGGGAATCTATTCCATCTCGCTCTATAGAAAAAATGGGATTAAATCTCATTTTCCTCTAACAATTAAAACAGTAATCAGAGGAAATTATGCTCCTATTTCTTATCCACGACTGCCTCTTTCACGAAGTAAGAGAAAAGCTTACGAGATGCGTCCTCAAATAATATCTCTAAGTGGCTCTTTAACTTTCCCTTTCTCACGAACTTAACATACTTTTCGGGATGCCATTGAACACCCAATATGAACCTGTCGGAGTTCGACTCTACTGCTTCAATAACATCATCATCGGATTGGGCACAAACGCGCAATCCATTCCCGAGCTCGCTGTCGCTGACGGCTTGACGGTGAAAAGAATTGGTCCACAGTTCATCTTGTTGCAAAATTCGATGTAGTTTTGAATCTGGCATGATTCGCGTTAGATGCCAAACTTTGTAATGGTTCCCCTTCCCATGTCCAGATGGAATTTCTTGGTCCAGTTTCCCACCACAAGCTACATTGATTACCTGTGGACCTAGGCAAATTCCCAAGATGGGAATTTCTTGATCAAGCGCCAGCAGTGCTAATTTTAGGTCGAATTTGGCGCGTTGCGATGCTCTAGTACAGGAATGCTTCTCTTCTCTGTACCATCCCGGGTGGATATCTCCATCACCAGTCAAAAGCAGCCCGTCTATGGCTTTCAAACGCTCCTTCAAATCTTCCTCGGGCTCTCCGATCTCTAAAACATATTGGTGCAGGTCGATCTTTCCCCGCTTGGGCGGACCTAGGTCTCCACAGGCTCTCTTTGCTCGTAAAATCTTTGGCTCACCTTGGGCCTGCTTGATGGCTTCGCGATACTGGCTTAGACGCCCCCTCTTGCAAGGGTCTCCCTCACGATACCAAGTAATACCAATTATCGGTCTCATCTCCAAATACATAAATACTGAACGTTTGTCTTTTTGATTGCATCTTCGAAGTACAAGGAATGACTGAACCACCTAAATATTTTAAAGACGAAATAAAAGATTAGGCCAACAAGAAAGATACGACCCATCACAAAGAAAACATATGCCAAATGTTAACATTGTACGGTATTATCTCTTTACCCGCTCCCTCGTTCTTGGGTCAAATTTATAGCCTTTTTTAACAGGCATGTTTCCCTATTGGTACTTTGTAAATCCTTAATATAACAATCTCTATCTCGCCAATATATCAAGGCATGCTCCCTTGAAACTGAAGTATCGTTCGATATATTAATTGCAGCTCTTTGATTTCTACCTATTAAAACAGGTGACTCTGTTTCAACAATATATTTTTCCCCTTTCATGGGAACGGATATTATCAAAATTATAATTCTCTTCATTTAATTACATTACTATTCCCTTCCTCCAATTTTCTAATAAGAATTTGTATTTATTTTTCAACATTTCCTTTTTATCAGAAGGGGCTTCAATAATAACCGTTTCCATTAATCTTATAGCTTCTTTTAAAGTTGAATATTGCTTTCCTAGTTTTAATGCTTGATTTATATTCTCCAATATTGGTGGATCTAATTGCTTTTCTAAATCTTCCTTTATATGCTGTTTACTTTCTTCTTGATAATGTTTAATTGAATTTAGAAATTCTTCGGCATCTTGATATCTATATTTAATATCCGGATTCAAAGATTTCAATATTATCCTATCTAATTCTTTTGGGATATTAGAATTATGGTTTGAAGGCGGATCTGGCAGACTCCCTCTTGTCAATTTGATTAAATTCTCAATGCCTTTTTTTGTATTTGTTTGATAATCTTTTGGCATTCTAAATGGGAAAATACCTGTTGACATCATATATAGAATTATACCCGCAGAATATACATCACTGGCTGTATTTTCATAATTCGACATTACTTCAGGAGGCATAAAAGCAATTGTGCCAGCCGCATCAGTTACTCTTGTTACTGGGTCCAAATGTTTAGCTACACCGAAATCTGAGACTTTGGATACAACCTTATTGCCCCCTATTTCTAAAAGTATGTTATGAGGTTTCACATCTCTATGAACAATTGGAGGATTAAGCTTATGTGCTTGGGCTAATCCTGAACATATATCCTTCATAATATTCAATGCTTTATCAATCTCTAACTGGCAATTTTCTTCTAAAAATTCTGCCAAAGTAGGCCCCTTTACATATTCCATAACGATATAATAATATTGTTTACCAGAATATTCAAAAGTGTTTGCCTCATAAACCCTCACAACATTATTATGAGTTATTTTGGATAAGAGAAAGGCCTCATTAAAGAGATCTCCTTCTGTTGCTTTAGAAATAACTCCCGGATTAAATATCTTTAACGCTTGAATTCCCAAATATTTATGCCTAACTTTGTAAACTTTACCAAAAGCACCTTTACCTATCAGGCTATCAATCGTATAAGTTCCTTTAATGACAGAATATCTTTCTAATTCTTCACTCATTTATTTTCTTATATGTGACTCTAAACCCGGTGGCACCCCTGCTCTTGACTTATCTTCTTTCGACATGAGCTCACATAATTCCATAACAATACTTTTTAGAGATTCTATATCCTTCCGTTGTATTGCTAATGTTCCTTCACTAAATAACTCTTTTGCACGTTGCCCATTTAGAAAGGTAATATTTTCACTCTGATCATAGATAGAATTAAATTGCATAATCCAAAAATCATCTATTCTAAAAGATATCGTCCAAAACAACATTGACAATAGCTCATAGTTTTCTTCTAATTTTTTAATATTTTTTTCATTAATTGATTCTTCTGCCTCTTTTTTTAGTATATCAAATTGTCTCTTTTCCTCTTCTGTACCATATATATTTATAAGTCCTTGACAATTTTTTAAAAGTTCATTAAATTCTGCAACAGTTTTTGGGAATGCTATTAGCTTCTCCTGTTGATTTATATATCCTCCTAAATCCTTTAAGCGTCTTGACGCTTTTTCCACAGCCCCAGGATCTCCTCCATTTGCCGCTGCAATATCGCGTTCCGTTTCAACTATAATTGAATCCAAATTGATGCTATCCAATTCTTGTACTATGTGGTTATCTTGGATTTGTTCTTTTTCCTGATCTATTTTTACTCTTTTATTCTTAATATTTTCTAATTCTCCTTTTAATAAATTCAAATCAGGTTTAGGAGAAGGTTTCTTTTTTAAAACTCCGCTGATTGTTTTATCTAGCTTTTCGACATAAACTTTTGCTGTAATAAGCCTCGATTCATTAACATACATAGTAACATCAATAGAATCTCCAACTTCTATTTTCCGATCAACATCATTTCCTGATATTTTAAGTTCATCTAAATGTCTATTGTGATTGGCATTTTCAAATTCCCCTTCATAAAATTGTATTAAGAATTCTTCAGAACTTCCAGGTAATACACTTTTTGTAGAAAAGTATTTTTTCGTACTCTTAGCAGGAAGTGGAGCGCCTCTTTCAAAATGCGGATCAAAAGTACCATCTTCTAATTTCACACCGATACTATGTGGTAGGGGTGGGTTATCTACTGATATGCCTTGTATAATTGAAAATTCAGATGGTTCTGCAGAAATGGGATTACCTTTTTTATCAATCACCTTAATCCGAAACATATTCTCCTTTCCTTGTATTAAATTCACTTTTGTAAAGAAAGCCCCACTTTTTATTTCTAGCATACCACTTTGCCAACCACCGTCTGTACGTTCAATAATTACATTTAGATCTCTGTTTTCTAATTCAACCTTTCCTCCAATAGGGGCTTCCGTAGATGTGGTAGTAGAATTGTACGCCAAATTAATGAATATTTTGTCAGGGCTTTTTTTATATAAACTCTCCGGTATGAATTGTGTATGTGCAAACAATGTTGCCCCCTGGGCAACAATAGTCATAGGATCGATATCATAGTCAGTATAAATATTAAATTCTTCTTTTAATCTTTTTCTTATATATGGAGTAAATGTTGGTCCTCCGACCAAAATCATTTGTTCTATATCTGATGAATCTAACTTTTGCTCTTTTAAAACCTTTTTGAAAAAATATATTGTTTTTTCCATATAATCTTCTATCAAATTTTCATACTGCTTTCTTGTTATCGGAATACGCATATCTATTATTCGCCCATCTTTATCTTTCAGGCTCTCTTTTGCACTATGTATTATAATTTCTGCATTTTCTCTTTCTGTAAGTTCAATTTTGGCGTCTTCTGCGCTTGCTTTTGAAACTGCTATTATACTTTTGTATTTTTTTAAACTACGCGATAAATCAGGCAGATTATATTCTCTTTTCAAAGTTGGAAATACTATTTCTTCAACAATTTTCCAATCAAATTCAGTTCCACCCAACCAATTATCTCCCGCGCTTGTAACAATACTTAAAATTCCTTCTCTTACTGAAAGCAATGCTATATCAAAGGTTCCACCTCCTAAATCATAAACAGCCAAATATCCCTCAGGCAATTTTTCCAAAAAACCAGCGGCAAAAGCTGCAGAAATTGGTTCTTGAAGTAACGGAGCAAACTCAATTCCAGCCAGTTTTGCTGCCCTATTAGTTGCTTCAGTTTGTATTGTTTCAAAATTGCATGGTACAGCAATTACACTTGCATTAACTAATTGATCAGGTAAACTACGAGTTACTGTTTGTTTTAAAGCTTTTAAAACCTCTGAAGACAATTCCTCTGGACCCATCGTTCTTTTTGAACGCACAAAACGCTTTACCTGCTGTGTTCCCATCAATCTTTTAAATCCTCCGGCAGTATTTTCGTCATCGTAAACTAAATTCTCATATGCTCGTTCTCCAACAATTATTTCTCCCTTTTCGTCTATTTGTACAACCGATGGCGTGATCTCTTTCTGCCTATAATTTTTGAATACTTTAACTTTTCCCTTGATAAACTTTGCAACCGCCGAATTGGTAGTGCCCAGATCAATCCCAAAATCAATTGTATTACTACTCATTTTGTCCCTCCTTCTGTTTATTTAAACCTTTTTCCACTATAACCTCCCCTTTGGATATGGGTTTATTCTTATAATATATTACAGGTTTAATAACATCTTTGATTCTCATATATCCCTTGGGATTATTTGGATTATCTTCAAAAGCTAAAACACGAATGTCCGCCATTCCATTATTATAATTTTCTCCAGCATAATCAATTATTTCAAAACCATGTCTTTCGAGAACATCTTCAATCCTTTCAACCTGCTCCATAATTAATTTTTCATCATCCTTTTCAAGTTTGCTCTTAATACGTTTTATTTTGTTTTTTAATCGCCAAATTTCTATTATTAAATCACATATAACATTTTGTTTTTCGTTATCGCTTTTGAATATAGAAATCTTTTTACCTATTAAAAATTTGGGTATTCCCTTATCATTTTTAAACATTTCTAGGCCCCCTTTGTTATTTTAACATATTATTATATTGTCGTACCATTTCATTATACTCATCGAATTCTTTTTTATATACAACATAATTAGATTCATATTTTTTAACTATAGCATTATATTTCTCCACTTTTTCATTATAATCATCTATTATATATTGTGGCACATAATAAGAATTTGAATATTCTGAATTTAAATCGTCAATTTCATTTTTTAAATTTTCTGCTTCGGTTCGAAGAAGTGTCAAATAAGATTCCCACCCTTTTATTTTGTTCTTTCTATCTTTAATCTGTTCTTCTAGGTGCACTTTTCTCTCTGTAATTGTACTAGTTTGAGTTTGAGGTATAGTAAGTTCTTGACCTACACGCAATTGATTAATGTTGTAAAGTTTATTAGCTGTAGCGATATCATGAATAGATACATTGTATTGCTTGGCAATCTTACTCAAAGTATCACCTGATTGTACAGTATATTTGAAAGTATCTTTTTTAGTTTCTTCTGATAAATCTTTAAAACAAGGTCTCAATATAACTATAGAAACAAAAATCCAAAACCCCCATTTAATTATACTCCAAAGTGATGACCTCCGTTTTTCTTGTGTTTGGGATTTATATAAATCACAGAATTCTTGTAATATCTCTAGATCTGATCTAAATTTATCTTTTAAATATGGTGAATGAACAATTTTATACGCATAATTCATTAATTCATGCGCTTCTATCTCTAAATCTCCAGTAACAATTTTATAGCCTCCTTCACGAATATCATATGAATATTCTGCTTTCTTACAACACCCGTTGTGAATTATTACCGCAAATTCTCTTAATAATTGTGCCGATTTATCTAAAGCTATTGAAAACGAAGAAATACCCTCTGTATCTACACATTTTCCTTCGTCAATAAAATTCTGTATTCCAGATTTATATTTTTTTCCTACATCTATCAATTCTTGTAACGAAGCATTCTCTCCATCTTGATTTAACCAATCCCTAGCTCTTTTTGTATGATATAAAATTTTATCGATAGTGTATTTTAATACATTATCTATATGTTTTTTAAAATTTCTTGAACTTGCTTTTAACTCTTTCAACAATGATATATGCTTCCCTATTCTTTCATAATTTCTAGTGGCTGAAGATTGAGATATAAACATAAAATTTACTTTGATAATATTATCTAAATAGTTTTCCTTTATATTTATTAGGTCTATTCTTTCAGCTCTTTTATCTTTAAATTTCTTAATCCTTTCTTTAATTCTAGCCCAATATAAATCTGACTGAGAAAATTCAACAAATGATTTTATAGCGATTTCCCAATTCGTCCAATTCTCGTCTGAAAAATCACCTTTTATCTCATTAGATATAGCAATACCATGGGCTAAAACTACTCTATTAACAGCTGTGGAGATATTTTTTCTATCCAATCTTTTAACAGTCCATAATTGTATTAATTCTTTTATTCTACTTTCACGAAGTAATTCTATTCCGTCTTTATCAGCTTTATTATCTATCCAAAAATAAAAAATTTCTTCTTTTAATCTTAATAATGGATTTTCCAACCTTTCTACTGCAGCTATTACGTTCTCATAACTTCTATCTAATTCCCCTAATAAAGGAAAATCATATTCAAAGAATATTTCCAAACCTAAATCATTTTTGACCTTTATTTCATCCGCTCTTTGCCTAACTTGAGATAAAGTGGCATCTGGCAATAGACCTAAAACTCTAAATGCATTATTTTGATATCTAAACATTTTCTAGGACCTTTTACTTATTACCTATTTCACGCGTCAAGTATTACTATATTTAAGTACGTTAACAACTTCTACACGCAAACTTTAACTCTTTTCACCTATTTTTTCGACAAATAAAAAGTGGGGCCACCTGAAGGATTTTGAGAACTCTCGTAGTATTTAATTCTTATTCGATTGTGTTTACCTTTTTTGTGGACTTGGAAATTCTATTCAATTATCCTCCAATTAGTTGCATGACTGATAACCGGACGTAAGAGCCATACATAAATAGCGGAACAATACCTCCCAAAACTCCAATCACAGGGACGATAACCGCTGGCACTAATTCTCCTAACGCTGTGCCTTCAAGAGGGACGGAAAGCAAAGCTACACCGAATATTATTACCCTAACAAGCACCCCAGCAATAACTAAAAACCCTATGGATGCCCAAAATCCAGGATACACGCTAATCTGAACATTTACTACCCTCAATATCTCCTCAGTAGCATATCCCGAAAGAAGCCTAAAAATGATGGCACCTTCTAGAAATGCTTGAATGCCTGGCGAATCAGCAATAAACGCACCAATAATAGGCATAATACTCAATATTATAACCGCTATAACTGCGATGATGCCTATTTTAATTATCGACCACAGTTGAGCAATGATTCCCGAAATAGGGGCTGCCGAGGAACCACCTAAAAGAATTGGAAGAAGAAAAGCAACCATTAGTCCCATTAATATTCCGTGAAGCACGGTGCCGCCAATCATATGAAACAAACAACCGGTTGCCATCCTACCACCAGATTCGGCTTCACCGACCACTGTTGATACAATCATCAGAAAACCAAAATTGACTGCCATATATAGAATGACCGCCACCCAAACTTGCCAATGACCTAAAATTACTACTCCTTCAATTATTGATTTCCAAAATATAAGGTTTGTCTCCTTGTGGAGCACTGATGAGAAAACGAAGGTTATCTTGACAAACTTTCTAAGCTATTCCAAAATCAAATAAGGACGGCACCTTGCCGGAAGTTGTTTTTCAGCTTTCTGCTTTTTTAATACCATACACTTTCCCTTACTAAATTCTTTCTTCCGAGTCCGGTCCCAGTCTTTATCCCTATTCTTCTCTAACAGAACTTTTGATTACCCTCGGGTAAATTTTGATTCAAGCTTCTTTACTGTCTTCTCGTCCCCAAAGCAACTGGCCACAAGAATATGAACGCTGCCAACCAAAGCTCCTACGGTTTGCCCTATTAGCATACTCTCAAACAATGGAGCTTCATTGCCAGTAATATATTTGGCTACATCAGAAGAAAACCGAAATAACTGTGTTCCTCCATCACTTTGAACCTCATGGTAACGTGAGAAAAAAGCCAAGCATTCTTCGATTTGTGTTCCGCAAACCTGAGCCCAAAGAATATCCGCAAAATCCTTACCTTCTGATAGTGAAATATAAGCGTGCTTTGCAAGAAAGCCAGATACGAGATATAACTGGTAGGCTTTGATAGCCAAGTCAGCGTCTGCTCCAAGACGAATATTTACCACCTCGATATCTAAAGAGTCTTTTCCTTTCTCGGATGAACTTTCCTGAAGAGTTTTAACACAGAGGTCAAACCATTTTCTTCTCAGTTTCTCTAGCCCTTTAGAGATATATAATGACGTTGTGCTCCAATCTTCACGACTTGGTTTCATTTTTATTCCTTTTGTGGCTATCTTGATTAATTTATGTGTTCTACCTAAAAACCAGATATATACAATAATCCATAGCAGAGGATACAAAACACATGCCATGCAAGCCAAAATAATAACTATTCGCCTTTTGTATCGTAAACTTAAACCATATCTTATTGAAATAATATATAGGATTAAACTATTGACTAAAACAGAAACACCTTCAATTTGCTCTAGCATAAGGTTAAAAATAGAACTGATACCTACCAATAAAAGAAACCATATCGCTGGAATTCCATTGAATGCATATATAAAATTGTTTCTTTTTTTGTTTAATTCTTTATATTTCGGGGCTTCCTTATTTACCTTTAATTCTGTGAGTGAAACGATTCCTCGAGTTATAAGAATACTGCCTATTGCCACCAGCGGTATTATTAGCAAACCATCTCTCCCCTTCACCAATCTACGACAAATAAAAAAGCGCAGCGACTTCCCGTAAGAGACCCCGCTTAAGAAATCCTTATTCAGTTGTCTTCGGGAAGTCGTTACCCTATTTCAAAAACTAACTACGAAAGCATTTGTTGGTATATGCAAAACGCGAGCAAAACTGAAAAGTTATCATTCTGAGAGGTAATGTTGAAATCCGTACTTCGAATGAAGAAAAAAAATATTTTTCTCTGTTGCAGGTGGTGACCAAATTGTGACCAACAGAGGCACAAATTAGTGACTTTTGATGAATAGTGGTGAATGCGTATATCGTCGATGTTTTGATTTTTCGTCGGGGATTTTTGGCTTTAGCAAACCCGCCCCTTCAGCCACTGTCGCGTCTTTGGGTCAAATTCATAACCTTTTTTAATAAGCTGTCTTCTTCTTTTGACCATGTGATAACGATAGCCCGGCTGTTTTGAATGGCCTGAACATGCGTTGGGATTCTTGTTGAGCCTTGGGATTTTAGCCCGAACAATGAAAATTACCGTTGTTAAGTATGTTGCGCATGTTCTATTGTGGCACGCCGCCAGCCAAGATGCAGTGCCTTCGGAATCATTCTGTCGATATTTGGCCATTACAGCCTTTCAGTTATTTTTACCATATTTCCAAGGCTTTTGCAAGTACTTATCCTCTTTACTCAAAGAAGGTATTGTGTATATACGAGATTAATTTTTGTTGCCACCTTGGCAGTCTCCTTATGACTGCTTTCTCATCAATAACCGGATCGTCCTAGGGTGGATATTTTCTTCCGGTATGAATGGCAACGCGAGACCATGTGGACCCTCG
>JABXJU010000013.1 GCA_013375405.1 Candidatus Helarchaeota archaeon | reverse complement strand
GGTAGCCTCCTAAGCCTTATTTGCGCAGCGGCTTTTATGGTTTGGGAGATTGTTAATTTGTATCGGGGTATTGGTCCTGGAACAGGTTTACCTACCCCTGTGAGGATGCAAAGATTTCATAGATATCTGCGGGAGATAATAATACCAGCTTTTATTATTCTTGGCGGAATTATAGGTCTTAAGAGTGAAGAATAGAGCACTCTTTAAAGTTCTACTTTTTTTCCTGTAAAAGTTCGTTTAAATTTTCCAAAATCTGAAATTTTTCGAAGTATCTCACTATTAAGAATAGGGCCTTCAATACAAACGCGATACCCAACAGGATCTAGACAGCACTGCCCACATAAGCCAATTCCACATTTCATTAGGCGTTCGAGGCTCGCTTGCAGAGGGATTTTGAGTTTTTCGGTGGTCTTGAAGATATCCCAAATCATGGGCTCAGGACCACAGGCGTAGGCATGATCATATACACCATCGTGGAGTTTTTGGATGGCAATGTCGCTAGCAAGTCCGTTTTCCCCATAAGTTCCGTCATCCGTGACGAAGACACATTCGATCCCATCTTTTGATAATTTTTGGAGTTGTTCCAGAAAACATAGTTCCGTTTTAGTTCGCGCTCCGTTTATAACGGTGATTTTTCTTGGACTTTTTCGTAATTCGCGAAGTAAAAATAGGAAAGGTGCCATCCCGATCCCGCCTCCAATTAGCAGGAGGGAGTCGCCCTTTAAGGAAAAGCCATGCCCATAAGGCCCGCGAATGCCAATCCTATCTCCAACTTGCATAGAATGGAGTGCATTAGTTGCTTCTCCAACGTTTTTCACGCTAATTGCTAGTTCTGGCTGACTTTCTGATAAGCTGAGAGGGATCTCATCGATTTTTGGTATCCAGATCATTAGAAATTGTCCAGGATAAGCGATCCTGCTGATTCTATCAAATTCAAAATAAAAAGTCTTTATATGAGGGGTTTCCTGCTGAATTTTTGAGATTGTAACCATGTTTGGGCGATTTACAATTTCATTCGTCAATTTTTCACCTCACGCATCATGTGCCACGCCTATTATTTCCGAAAGGTTGGAATAATGCTCAGTTGTAAGGTAGTTACTAATCCCAGCACATATATCTTGAAAAATTGTTAATCCATGATATTTAATCCCGGTGCCAATCTGGAGCGCAGAAGCACCTGCAAGGAAAAATTCGATGCCATCCTGCCATGTTGTTATGCCACCCACTCCAATGAGGGGAATTTTTACATTTTCATAGATTTCATAAATGCAACGAATTGCAATTGGTTTAATGGCGGGACCTGATAATCCTCCATATTTATTATTAAGAATCGGGGTCTTAGAATAGATATCTATAGTCATTGCGCGCACTGTGTTAATGGCGGTAAGTCCATCCGCACCTGCGGTTTCAGCAGCAACAGCAATTTCCACGATATTTGTTACATTCGGAGTTAGTTTTACAAATATTGGGATAGATACTGCCTTTTTAACGGCTTTTACAACCCGTTTTGTAATTTCAGGATCTTGGCCTATTGTTGAAACTTCTGCATGAGGGCAAGAAATATTGAGTTCAAGGCCCATTGCCCCTTTTTCGGCCACTGCACGTGCGATATTGGCAAATTGAGGTGCGTCCTCTCCAAAAATACTAATAATTGTTGGAATATTCATCTTGCGTAACTCAGTCAAGTCCTCCAAAAAATTCTCCACCCCAGGATTTGGGAGACCCATCGCGTTTATGTAACCACTGGATACTTCCACAAGACACGGATTTGAATAACCATGCCGGGGGGTAGGACCGATAGATTTTGTGACAACGCATCCCGCTCCTGCTTCATAAATCCGTTTCAACAAAGAGCTAGAAATCCCAAGGACTCCGGATGATAACATGGTCGGATTCCGTAACTTTAATCCGGCAAGGTCAATTGTAAGGTCCATCACCATTTCCTCCATAAAATAGATTGTGCCATTTCACATAAATCTATTAAAGCAATATCACATAAATCTATTTAAAAGGCTTTTAATGGAAAATTATTCTAATGGTTTCTGTAGTTTAGGTGATATAGATTCGAGTATATATTATTGACACGCCATTTGGAATTTTTGGATTAGATCAGGAGAATAAAATTATAGCCAAAAAAATTTTCGGGAAAGATACCTCTGCAACAGCGGACAAGCTCGTGGATTTACAAAATGGGAAAATAATCCCTGAAATGGAAGAAGTGATTAAGGATTTAATCCAAAAAAATTATGATGAAATAATCCTAGAAGATGCAAAGTTAGCGAGAAATTTAAAAGACAGACCAACTATTGTAGAATTTCCCTCTGATGCCGGGAGAGTCTTACGATCAAGCCTCCTCTCATTCATCCAAGGATTTAATATTTGGAAATCCAAGGAGGAAGTTTTAGAATATATCCAGCGTGTCAATATCCTTATCACCCGGCAGAAAATTAAAGAAATCTCCGAAGAAAAAGATCGGTTCATAGCTCAGGCGATTGAAGCCGTGGATGATTGTGATAAGGCACTAAATGTTTTTGCCAGTCGGATTCGAGAATGGTATGGGTTGCATTTCCCAGAGCTGGATAAGAAGCTTCCTAGTCATACATCTTTCATTAAAATTGTTGGAAAAGTCGGGACGCGTGCTCAAATACTTACCGAAGTCTTTGAGAACACGGTTGGCTTTCCTGCAGAAAAGTTAGAAAAGATAAAGGCCCTTGCAAAGGGTTCCATGGGTGCGTCTATAACAAAGTTTGAATTAAAGCCACTTCAACAATTTGCTTTAATCACCGAACAGTTATATGGAATTCGAGATATACTCGCAACTTATATTGATGAAGCGATGCAGATAGTTGCTCCGAATCTTCGCGCATTGGTGGGGGCCCTACTAGGGGCACGTTTGATTAGTTTAGGTGGTAGTTTGAAACGCTTAGCGATGATCCCCGCTTCTACGATTCAAGTTCTAGGGGCAGAAAAGGCACTTTTTAGAGCACTCCGAACAGGGGCGAAACCTCCGAAACATGGGATTATATTTCAGTGGGAGGATATTCATGGAGCGCCATATTGGCTTAAAGGAAAAATTGCGCGTATATTGGCTGGGAAATTGGCGATAGCAGTTCGAGTCGATTATTTTTCAGGAGAATACGTTGGAGACAATATTATTGCGGACTTGAACCGGCGCATTGGTGATGTCAAGAGAAAATATCCAAGCCCACCTAAGAAAGAAAAAGGGGAAAAGAAAGCTAAAAAGAAAGCATTTCAGAGAAGGAAGGGAAAATATAGGAAGAAAAAGAAAAAATACAAAGCGAAATCAAATCAATAATTAATTTAAAGGATTCTAAAAAAATGTTAAAACTCAGGGCGCATGAAAATCTGGCTAATACCTTCTGGTATCAAAAAGAGAATGAATCTGAAATACTTCTAACCTTAAATTATACACCAGGGCATAAGGCTTATGATGAAAAATTGCTCGAGATAGGTGGTCAAGAATATAGAGTCTGGACTCCGTACCGAAGTAAGATAGTGGCAGCATTAATAAAGAAATTAAAAACCATTCCTATTACTCCAAATTCACATATACTATATTTAGGAGCCGCGTCTGGGACAACTTGCAGTCACCTTTCAGATGTTTTACGAAACCAAGGGAAGATTTATTGTGTCGAATTCTCTTCCCGAGTTATCAGAGAACTAGTCCAAATTTGTGAAGTTCGAGACAATTTAATTCCTATTCTTGGAGATGTGCGATATCCCGAACAATATCGTATGCTTATTCCTGAACAAGTAGATGTTGTATATTCGGATGTGGCACAACCGGAACAGGCCCAAATAATCATTAAAAATGCTGAAACCTTCTTGAAATCTCAAGGGTGGATATTACTTTTTGTGAAAAGCCGAAGCGTCGATGTAACGAAGGATCCCGAACGAATTTATAAGGAACAAATTAAAATTCTCAAAAATGCCACCTTTACTGTAGTTGAAGTTGCACATCTCAGTCCGTATTCGGAAGATCATGCGTTGATTGTTGCTCAATGGCAGAAATAAACTAATCAAAATGGTGAAATAATGCCCAGGCTTGCAGGGATTGAGGAGGCGGGTAGAGGGCCAGTCATTGGACCAATGGTCATGGCTATTGCTGTGATTGAATCAAACCAGGAACAAACTTTGAGAGAATTGGGAGTAAAGGATAGCAAACAGCTTTCACCAAAACGGCGTGAATCTCTGTTCAAGCAGTTAAAAGAAACATTACCTGTATATAAATATAAAATTATCATGCCTAAAGAAATTGATGCGAGTTTAAATTCAGGAAATAGTAATTTGAATTGGTTAGAAGCCGATAAAGCTGTAGAATTAGTTAAAATGGTTACAAAAGATATGAAAATTGATGAACTCTATATCGATTGCCCAAGTACTAACACCAGTTCCTTCGAATCTTATTTAAAAAAAAGGCTCAATATAGATTTCTCCTGTCTTATCGTGGAACACAAAGCAGACCAAAATTATCCGATCGTTAGTGCAGCATCGATTATTGCAAAGGTTATACGAGATCGAGAAATCGAGAAGCTCCAAGAGACGCATCGAATTGATTTCGGAAGTGGCTATACAAGTGATAAACGCACTATAGCCTTTTTAAAGGAATGGGTGAAAGAACATAAAACATTCCCTGATTTTGTCCGAAAATCATGGATAACTGCAAAAAATATATTAAATGAAATCAATCAGACAAAATTGGATGACTTTTAAAGGATTAATAGAAAGTTCGTTTTACTTTTTTTAAGACTTCATATAGTTCTTTAATATCGTTCATTTTTTCTAAGATTGCCTTTTGTAGAATTAAAACATTGTCAATTCTAGGCAATTTCTCATCTTCGATAATAAACATAGAGAGTTTACGAGCAAATTTAGATATTTCGCTAATCATCTGTAATCGATTATAAATTCTCCTTTTGCGTGATAAGCTTAAATCCGTTATAAGGCATTTTTCTTCTGGTCTTGATTTACTTTCCTCAATTTCAGAGGTGATTCCGTCAAAAGGTGCTTTTTTCGCCCAATAAATGTCATATCCAAGCTCTTCAAAAAGTTCTTTAATTTCTGCTTGAAAATCCGTTTCTTCCATGGATGGATGAAACTCTTCCTTTTCAATCGCCCAATTGAAAATATCAATTGGAAATTTAACTGATTCATCGAAAACTTCTTCTAATTTACCCGCATTTTTCTCTTTAATCTGATTCATACGTTCAAATAAATATGCTGCTTTCCGAGAAACTCCTATTTTAGATGCAATATCTTGTAATGACAACTCCTGTTCTAGTCGTAGCCGGTGAATTTTTTCGCTATCTACTTTGACATAAAATCCACCCTTCCGACTAATAACATAGATTTTATCATCTTTAATTAAATGTTTGAAAGTATACAGATTCACCGCGGGTATTCCTCTCCGTTCATATACTACCTCATCACGAAGTACGACCTTTCGCGTTTCATTTCCAATGATAAGTGGAGTCCCATTGAAAAAATAGGAGATTAGTTTTAGATCTTCAATAAGATCCGAAGGAATTTTATCAATATTCAAAAAGATTTTTATCATTAATAGAAATTCTTTCCGTGCGGCAATATCAAAACAACTCTTGATCCAGTATTTTGGATCGTATAAACCCATGGGTAAAACCGAGTAACCTTCGATTTGTAGTGAATTTAAAATATCGGTGACTAATGGTGTTTGACTCAATTTCTTACAGCCCTATTTCTTTTAATCTGTCTATTGCTTCTTTTTGCTCCCTTGATAATTTTTTAGGAATCTTAATATCGACTTTGCACAATAAATCGCCACGTCCATAGCTACGAACTTGCGGCATTCCCTTTCCTCGCAACCGAAAAATAGTACCACTCTTCGTTCCAGATGGTATGGTTAATTTTGTTGTTCCATCTAGGGTCTCAATTTCGATTTTATCACCGAGCACCGCTTGACTGAAGGTTATAGTTTTTTCACAGACTAAATGATAATCGTGTCGTTCAAAGACAGGATGAGGTTTCACATGAATCACGACATATAAATCGCCGGGTGGCGCACCTTGAGGCCCCGCCTCACCTTCACCTTGAATACGGAGTCTATTACCGGTTTCTACTCCAGCGGGAACATCAATTGATATTTTTCTAGTTTTTTTAAGCCGTCCAGTGCCTCTACATTCTTTGCATTTCCTCGTAATTACTTTCCCTATTCCGTGGCATTTATTGCAAGAGGTAACATTGATCATTTGCCCAAAAGGAGTGGCCCGAACTTGTTGACGTTGGCCTGATCCACCACAAGCAGGACAGGTATTAATATCTGATGGTGATTCCGCGCCAGATCCACCACAGGTTTTACATTGTACGTGTTTCGGGACTTTAATTTCAGCTTTTTTACCTTTAAAGGCTTCTTCTAAGATTATTTCGACATCAAAACGAATATCTTTGCCCCGTCTTTGTCTGGGTCGTCCTCGACGTCTGCCAACTCCAAAAAGATCACCAAAGATATCGCCTATACCGCCTCCGAATCCAAATAAATCTCCAAAGCTACTGAAAAGGTCTTCAAAATTAATATTGCCGAATCCAGAAAAGCCTGACCTCTGTACCCCATCCCACCCAAATTGATCATACATTTGTCGTTTTCGTTCGTCGTTTAACACTTCATAGGCTTCTGCTAGTTCTTTAAATTTTTCCTCTGCCCATTCTCGTTTATCGGGATTCTTATCTGGGTGATATTGTATCGCCTTTTTACGAAATGCCCTTTTAATCTCATCCTTAGATGCGTTGCGTGACACGCCCAATGTTTCATAAGGGTCACGTTTTTTTCCAGACATTGATTAATACCACATATAGAAAAGAGAAAAAAGGGATTAGGGGAATTTATTTATTCTCTTCTTCATCTTCGTCAATAATTTCATAATCGGCATCTACAATATCATCCTCTGCAGGTGCCTCTTGACCCGGAGGAGCCTGTGGGCTAGGACCGCCAGGTGGAACACCACCAGGATAAGGAGTCGCACCTGGGAAGGGGCCAGCTCCTGGTTGTTGGTAAATTTTTTCTGCTACCTTATGCATCGCTTGTGTAAGACTCTCAACACCCTGTTTTATTTGTGTTAAATCATCTGATTCTAAAGCCTTCTTAAGTTTCTCAATTTCATTTTGCACATTCTCTTTAAGAGGAGCATCGACCTTATCACCCTGCTCCTTTAGTAATTTCTCTGTATTGTAGATGAGAGAATCGGCTTGATTCCTTAATTCGACTTTATCCTTGAATTTTTTATCTTCTTCTGCATATTTCTCTGCATCTTTGATTTTTTTGTCAATTTCATCCTTGGGTAATGCAGAACCACCAGTAATTGTGATTTTTTGTTCCCGACCAGTGCCTAAATCCTTTGCGGAGACGTTTACAATCCCATTTGAATCGATATCAAATGTTACTTCAATTTTTGGAACACCACGTGGCGCTGGAGGAATACCTACCAAATGAAACTTTCCTAAAGTAATATTATCGCTCGCCCTCGGACGTTCTCCTTGAAGTACATGAATTTCAACCGCAGGTTGATTATCAGCAGCAGTAGAAAAGGTTTCACTCTTCCTCGTGGGAATAGTAGTATTTCGATCTATTAGCCTGGTAAATACATTGCCTAATGTTTCCACTCCAAGAGAGAGAGGGGTTACATCTAGTAAAACGATATCTTCTACGTCCCCAGCGAGAACCCCACCTTGAATGGAGGCTCCAATTGCTACACATTCCATTGGATCGATACCACGTTCCGCTTCCTTCCCAAAATTTTTATTAAACCTCGCAAGGACACAAGGCATTCTAGTTGGCCCACCAACGAGAATAATTTTATGGATATCGCCTGGAGACCACTTAGAATCCTTCAATGCTCGCTGAATTGGACCATCTAACCGGTCAAGAACGGGTTCTACTAATTCCTCAAGTTTAGCACGAGTTAATGTGATATTCATGTGTTTTGGCCCTGTTGAATCCGCCGTTAAATATGGTAAATTGATATCGGATGATACTGTAGTTGAAAGTTCGATTTTTGCCTTTTCTGCGGCTTCATTTAAGCGGACCGTTGCCATTTTGTCGCCTCTTATATCCATCCCATTCGCTCTATTAAATTCGGCCACTAAGTAATCCACAATAAGACGATCCATGTCGGTACCACCTAATTGGGTGTCACCGCTAGTGGATATAACTTCAAAGACCCCTTCACCCATTTCCATCATAGTAACGTCAAAGGTGCCACCACCAAGATCCAGCACTACGATTTTTAGCTCTTTGGTTTGCTTTTCAAGGCCATAGGCTAAAGATGCCGCAGTTGGTTCATTAATGATTCGCTTTACGTCAAAACCGGCAATTTTCCCTGCATCTTTCGTTGCCTGTCGTTGACGATCATTAAAATAAGCTGGAACCGTTATTACTGCCTGTTTAACTGGTTCACCTAAGAAAGCTTCAGCATCTTCCCGGATTTTCCGTAAGATCATAGCGGAAATGTCTGGGGGAGAAAATTCCTTGTCATCAATCTTAACTCTATGGTCCGTACCCATCTTACGTTTTATGGCAGTTATTGTCCTTTCGGGGTTTGTAACCGCCTGACGCCGAGCTGGTTCTCCAATTAAGCGTTGACCATCTTTAGTAAAGGCAACAACTGATGGGAAAGCCTTTCCCCCAGCAATGGTCACACCTTCAGCACTCGGAATTAATGTGGGTTTTCCACCTATTAATACTGCCGCAGCAGAATTGCTCGTCCCTAAATCAATTCCTATAATTTTCGCCATTGCAATAAAACCTCTCTTATTTTCTTATCTTATCTAAACTTGTTTATTCTTTTCTATTGATCATCATTTTTTTTTTTTCTATTCTTCTCTCTCAGAATCTAATTTTTTCTCTTCTTCTTTTTTAATTTTTGAAATTTTAACTTTTGAAGGACGAAGAATCCGATCTTGAAAACGATACCCTCTTTGAAATACTTCTATTATCGTTTCTTCAGGATATTCGTCCGTGTATTCTATTGTAAGTATTTCATGAACGAAAGGGTCGAATTTTTCACCTTTCGCTTTTATTGGGGTTAATCCTTCCTTCTCGAGAACCCCAAATAATTCTTGAAATAGCATTTGAATCCCTTTAAACTCGTTTGGTTCAAGTTCCTGCTCGAGATTCTTTAACATGAGTTCCGCACTATCTAAAATCGGGAGTAATTTTAGAATTAATTGCGAACTTGCAAATTTAATATAATCATCCTTTTCTTTTAAACTTCTTTTCCGGAAATTATCAAACTCCGCTTGAAGGCGAGCATACTTCTCAAACCATTCCTTCTCAGAAGTTTCTAATTTATTCTTAAGATCTTGAATTTCGAAGAGAAGGGCTATTTCCTTTTCGGATTTCCCTTTCCATTCTTCAGGAATGGAGCGTTCAACTTCATTTTCACTAGTGTCGTCAAGATCAGATACTACTAACTCAACTTCATCATCATCAAAACCTACATCTACCTCTTCAACTTCGGTAGATTTAGTATTGATTTCATTCTTCTCGGTTACATTGGGAGATTTCTCTTCCTTCATTCGGTGTTCATTCCACCTGAATTAATCCTTATAGAATTTTTTTACAGCACTTTCAATTAAAAAAAAATGGAAAAAAAGAAGGAGGGTTAGTCTTCTTCTCCGCCAGGAGGCATGCCTGGAGGTCCGCCAGGAGCCCCACCCTTTGAAGTAGAGATTACGTCATCAATCCGGAGAATCATCTGTGTGGCTTCAGATGCGGATTTAATTGCCTGTTTTTTGACCATTACCGGTTCCCAAACTGCTTTCTCTTTTAGATTACCAACTTTTCCGCCTAAGACATCTACGCCGACATTCTTTTGACCAGTCCCATGTTTTGAGCGGAGGTCAACTAGAATATCTATCGGATCTAACCCAGCATTTTCGGCTAGCGTCCTTGGGATAACTTCCATAGCCTTCGCAAATGCCTGCACCGCCAGTTGCTCTCTGCCAGAGAGAGAGTCTGCATACGACCGTAATCCCTTTGCGACTTCTATTTCGGGTGCACCTCCACCAATAACGGCTTTTGGTTCATTCACGAGGTTCCGAACCACACAAAGAGCATCATGCAACGCACGATCTCCTTCATCCACGATCATTTGCGTGCCTCCGCGAATCAGAATGCTAATTGCCTTGGGATCAGAACATTCTTCAACATAGACCATGTTGTCGTTGCCTATTCGTCGTTCCTCGACTAAGCCCGCATTCCCTAAATCACTGTCCGTCATTTTTTTAATATTTGTTATGATTTTTGCACCAGTTGCTTTGGATAATTTTTCCATATCCGACTTTTTGATACGTCTAATCGCTGAAATTCCGGCTTTTGCAAGAAAATGTTGCACCATATCATCTATACCTTTTTGACATAAGACCATATTTGCCCCAGAATCTTGGATTTTTTTCACCATATCCCGAAGCATCGTTTCCTCTTGCGCAAGAAACGCTTGCATCTGGTCTACTTGGGTTATTGAAATTTTTGCATCAAATTCTGTCTTTTCGATTTCTAAGGGGGTTTCTAAAAGTGCAATTTTCGCATCTTTAATTGTTTTGGGCATGCCGCTATGCACCATCTCTTTGTCAATTATCAATCCCGTGATGAGAGTTGTGTCTTCGACGCTTTCACCTTGCTTTTTCTGAATGCTTATGTTGTCTAGATCGGCTTCCCATTGACCATCTTTCTTTTCTTTTACCATATTAATTGCTTTTACAGCTATATCAGCAAGATAACCTGCTGATCCGCCCACAACTTTGCTTGACATCGAAGTAATAGCCGCACTCTTTTGAATTTCTTTATTATCCACGCCTACATCAGTCGCTATGGAATCGAGAATTTCTAGTGCCTTTTCAGTTGCTTTAATATAGCCTTCTACGATCACCGTGGGATGAATTTTTTCTTTGATCAATTCCTCGGCATTTTTCAAAAATTCACCGGCGAGAATAACAGAGGTTGTAGTTCCATCTCCGACCTCATCATCTTGTGTTTTAGCAACCTCAACCAACATTTTAGCTGCTGGATGCTGTACATCAATTTCTTTTAAGATTGTTGCGCCATCATTCGTGATTGTTACATCTCCGAAGGAATCGACCAACATTTTATCCATTCCTTTTGGACCGAGCGCGCTACGAATTGATTCGGCAATTACCTTGGCTGCCATAATATTCGATGATTGGGCATCTCGTCCTCTTGACCGTTCTGCTCCTTCTCTTAATATAAGAATTGGAGTTCCACCTAATTGTGCCATATTTCATTACCTCCTTACATCATTCCTGGGTATCCGCCCATGCCACCCATGCCGCCCATGCCACCCATGCCACCCATTCCTGGAGGCATTCCGCCCGGAGGCATAGGGGGACCCGCGGATGCTTTAGCTGCTATTACGTCATCTATTCTCAAGATCATGCTTGCTGATTCAGCTGCAGACTTCACTGCCTGTAGCTTCACTACAAGAGGTTCCGTGATTCCTGTTGCAATCATATCCTTGAGTTCACCATCAAACACGTCAATCCCGACATCTTTTCCATCAGATTCATGCTTCGCGCGAAGTTTTACTAGGATATCAATGGGATCATGCCCTGCATTCTCGCTCAAGGTTTTCGGGATTACCTCCATGGCTTCTGCAAAAGCTTCCACTGCTAGCTGCTCTCGTCCGCCTACTTTCGCGGCATAGACTCTTAATTGTTTTGCTACTTCAACTTCCGATGCGCCTCCGCCACCAACGATTTTATTTTCCACGATTATATCTTTGGCAACGCAGAGTGCATCATGCAATCCGCGATCTGCTTCATCCACGACGTGTTCAACTCCACCTCGGATGACTACACTCACCGCTTTCAAATCCTTAGCGCCAGTTACAAAAACCATTTTATCGTCTCCAATTTTTCGTTCCTCAACTGATTCAGCAGTGCCGAGATCATCGTCCGTGAGGTCTTCTAGATTCATTACTATATTCGCCCCAGAGGCGCGTTGAAGCTTTTCCATGTCAGATTTTTTCACGCGACGAACAGCACCGATACCAACCGTAGCCAGAATCGCCTGAGCAGAATCATCAATACCTTTTTGACAGAAAATCATGGTTGCGCCGACATCTTTAAGCTTATCGACATAACCTTTCAAGATTTTATCTTCTTCGTCAAGGAATGCTTGGATTTGCGTCGGATCGGTAATTCGAATTTCCGAATCGAACTCAGTTTTCTTAATTTCTAAGGCAACATTGATCAAGGCAATTTTAGCGTTTTGGATGGATTTCGGCATGTCCGTATGGACGATCTCTTTATCGATCACAATACCATCGATCATTTCAGTTTCCGCCAGGCTTTTGCCCCGTTTCTTCTGAATTTGGATGTGATCGATATCCACCACCCATTTATCGCCCCGTTTTTCTTTAACCGCATGTGTAGCACGAACCGCAATCTCGGCAAATTTTTCCTTATAGCCGCGGATAGCCTTGCTGTTAAGACTGGTAATAACGGCTTTATTAACCGCATCGCTATTGATATCAACCTCAGTCGCGATTGCATTAAGGATATCCCGTGCTTTTTCAGCTGCCTTTTTATAACCAGCGGCGATGGTTGTTGGATGAATCCTTGATTCCAAAAGTTCTTCAGATTTTTTAAGCAATTCCCCAGCAAGGACTACTGCTGATGTTGTTCCATCACCCACTTCTTGATCCTGGGTTTTCGCAATTTCCACCATCATCTTGGCTGCTGGATGTTGGACTTCGATTTCATCTAGTATGGTTGCACCATCATTCGTAATCGTGACATCACCAAGACTATCTACCAGCATCTTATCCATCCCGCGCGGACCAAGGGTTGTTCTTACCGCCTCTGCGATGATTTTCGATGCCGCAATGTTGTTCTTCTGAGCGTCTTTACCACGAGACCGCTCCGTTCCTTCTTTCAAAATTAAGATTGGCGTTCCACTTAATTGTGCCATATTTTAATTCACCTAAATTCTTTCTTTTCAATAATAGTTTTTCTCTCGTTTGTTCATTACAATATTTTTTCTTGAATTTCGATTTCTTCATAAAAATATCAGTGATTTCTATTTTCTATGAAAATATTTTACATACACTGATCTAATTTTGTCGAAAAAATTTGTACGAAAAGTGTACATACATTACTATAAAAAGGTTTATGCATTCATTTCTATAAAAAGACTTTAACATATTTATGTTAATTTTTACTTGTTGGAGAAGACATTTTTTACATTTAATCTGATTCTCCTTCTCTCATGTTTGGTGACTTTTTTTTTCAATAAGAGTTTTGAGGATAAGTAGATAAGTAGATAAATGAATTAAAGTGCAGGCGAGTTTAAGATGCAGCATGAAATAACCGAACCGTCAGACTTGTTGGATGAGAAGGGCCAGTTAATCCAGAAAGGGTGGGCTCGACAATTACTTTTGAAGTATGATAGAAAGAAAGTTAAAGGATTATTTTCATCCTTCCGAATTAAGGAATGGGATTGTTACGAGGTAATGAACCCGGAGTTTGGCATAAGCCTGATCATCGCCGATGTCGGGTATTTTGCAATGGCGACCGTATCATTTCAGGATTACCAAAAGAAAAAGAATTATAATGGAGCGAGTTTCAAGCTCCTTTCTAGGGGATCTTTGAAGCTGCCACCCTCGGCGGATGAGGGCGACTCATATTTTTTGAAGGGGCACCTTAATAGTCAGAATAGAATGGCTTTCGTGCGAGATGAGGATAATATCATTTTGAAGTTTGATTATCCAAGATTTCCAGGGTTTGAAAAGATAGGAGCTAAGGGAGAACTCACGTTTTATAAAGATCCTAAGCATGATACCATGGTAAATGTTATCCCTTTTAAAAATCCGAGGCATTTCGTGTATGTCCAGAAGGCGAATTGCATGCCGGTGAATGGGACCGTCACAATCGGGGATGAGGTCTATGAATTCTCGGAGAAAAAGGGACACTATGGGTGCATTGATTGGACCAGGAGTGTGTTCCCATGGCGTGTTAAGTGGCATTGGGGAAGCGCATCAGGCTTGTATAAAGGAAAACCATTTGGATTCAATCTCGATGCGAGACTTCAAGGATTTGGGGACGAGTCAATCGCCACAAAGAATATGCTTTTTTTAGATGGGAAAGGCCATAAACTAGAGTTCGTAACGTTTCATGTTCCAGAAAACATCATGGATCCTTGGAAATTTACAAGTAGTGATGGACGGTTCGAGATGGTTTTAAAGCCGGTGATGTACAATCGAGTAAACATGAATTTCGGAATTTTAAAGACCGGTGGATTCAATGTATATGGGTACTATACGGGGGATGTTATCCTCGACAATGGTGAGAAACTGCATATCGATAAGTTATTTGGGTTTGCCGAGGAATTTGGGCACCGCTGGTAAGCCTTTATAATTAAAAAAGATAAGAAACTAGTACACTTTTGTAGATAACAGAGAAACAGGATAGAGAAGAGTTGCGGAATCAAGAAGTAGCGGATATTCTATATCAAATTGCGGATATTTTAGAAATTCAAGGGGAAATTCAATGGAAATTTCTGGCCTATCGGCGAGCAGCCCGGACGATTGAGAATTTGAGTGAAAATATCGCGGATGTACTAGGGAAACAGAAATTGCCGGGTGTTGGTAAGGCCATTGAAGAAAAAGTTGGGGAACTTATATCGACAGGGAAATTAGAATATTTTGAAAAAATCAAGAAAGCGATTCCACCAATCGTAATTGAAATGACCGAGATAGAGGGAATCGGCCCAAAGACGGCCAAATTAATTTACGATGCTATAAAAATTAAATCAATTAAGGACTTAGAGAAGGCAGCGCGATCTCATCGAATTCAGCGAATTAAAGGGATCGGCCCAAAAATGGAGAAAGCAATCCTAAAAGGCCTTTCAAATTTGAAGAAACCAAAGCGCCATTTACTAGGTGTTATCTTACCAATTGCGAATGAGATTTATAATGAATTAAAACAAGTAAAAGAAGTAAAACAAATCAGCCTGGCGGGATCAATTCGGAGGAGGAGAGAAACCATTCGGGATATTGATATTTTAGTAACATCAGATAAACCAGAGAAAGTGATGCAGTTCTTTACTACACTGGATCTCGTGAAGAAAGTTGTGGTCAAAGGCCCAACGAAATCCACAGTAAACGTAAGAAGTGATATACAGGTGGACCTTCGGGTCGTAGAAGATGAGAGTTATGGCGCAGCATTACAATATTTTACAGGTTCAAAAGAGCACAATGTGCCCCTGCGGACAATGGTTGCTCAGATGGGGTATAAGTTGAATGAGTATGGGGTCTTTTTAAAGGAGACGGATGAAAAAGTTGCTGGTAAAACAGAAGATGAAATTTATAAATTGTTTGGAATGGTATGGATCCCACCAGAGCTTCGCGAGGATCGGGGGGAAATCGAGGCAGCACAAGCGAATTCTCTTCCAAACTTGGTTGAATTAACAGATATTCGCGGAGATCTTCATATACATTCTAACTATAGTGATGGCAAAAGTAGCATTGAAGATATGGTGGAAACCGCGAAAAAGAGAGGGTATAAATACATCGCCATTACTGATCATGTAGGATCGGTAAAGATTGCGGGCGCACTGGATGAGACGACTCTTCAAAACCAAATTTCGCACATTCGTGAGCTAGACCAGCAAGAAAAGGAAATCCGAATTTTTGCGGGAGCGGAAGTGAATATTAATCTAGATGGGAGTTTAGACTTATCCGAAGATACTTTAGACCAACTTGACATAGTGATATGTTCATTGCATTCAAAATTGCGGATGTCAAGGAAAGAGATAACGAATAGGATAATTAATGCGCTATCCAATGAGTATTTAACCATTTTAGGGCACCCTACGGGACGACTTTTGAATAAACGTCAGCCTTCTGATATAGATCTAATAGCTATATTCGAGGTAGCGAAGGAGCATGGGAAAATCCTTGAAATTAATGCATATCCGTCTAGGTTGGATTTAAATGATGTGAATAGCCGTACAGCAAACCAGCATGGCGTTTTATTAGCAATTGATACTGATGCGCATTCTTCAGGACAGCTGAGATTCATGGACCTCGGGGTTTCTGTAGCTCGACGGGGCTGGTTGGAAAGGAACGATATCCTAAATACACTTCCACTTGAAGCCCTTTGTAAAAAATTACGGATTAAATAAGAGTTAACCTATTTTTAAGGAATTAAGATGGTGACCTTTAATAACCATTTCAGAGGATTTTCCCCACAAGATGCAAATGAATTCAAACAAGCGATGGGGATGTCTCACAAACAATTTAAAAAGCAGCCGACCTTAACAGATTTTATAAGTAAAAAAGAGTAAAATGAACCATTTATTATAATTCTGTAGGAGGATTAATAAAATAGACCCCAGAGCTTTCCCACACTTTGAAAAATACTGCGAGAAATGTAAAAAATATTTTGTATCTAATAAGACGGAAATAGAAACGTGTATTTTCTGTGGGTCTAATCTTAAAGTAGTATTAATCTGTAAAACTTGTAAACGACGCTTTGTTGTGAATGTAGCCGATTCTGATGCTAAATGTACTACCTGTAATATGCCGTTAAAACTGAAATATCGTAGTTAGGAGAAAAGGACTATAGAAATAGAAAGGGTAGTATTACCGCAAATGCAATGACCGCAAAGAAAACGCAGAAGTATCCAAATTGAATTTTTTGAGCAATTCTAAGCAGAACTTCCATAGTTAGATATCCTACGACGAAACTAATTGCAGTAACAACAACGATTGTAAGGGGATCTAAAAAGCCAAACACGGAATATTCGCCAAAAACCACATCAACAGCAATTGCAGCAAAAGCTACCGGAACAGACATTAAAAAGCTTAATTTTAATGCATTATTTTGTTCATAATTTTCCATTAAATTTGCTGAAACGGTAACAGCTGAACGTGAGATACCTGGTAATATCGATGTTCCTTGAACTAGTCCTGATAAAAAGCTATGCTTATCTGAAGTAGATTTTAGAACGTCTTCTATACGATTCTCACCGTATTTTTTACGAGTCCAAAGTAAAATTACGCCCGTTATTAGTAATAATCCTGCTACGATGAGTGTTATTATATCTCCTGTAATTGGTTCTTCAGCAATTAAATGTCTAATAAAAATATAGAGTGGCAAACCAGTAATGGCAGTACCAATAGTGGCAAATAATATCCAATTTCTTTTTTTAACATCTGTTTGCGTAACATCAGGGGGGAGATTAGGGTAGCAAGCTTTTATTATTTTTATGAACTCTTTCCTAAATCTTACTAAAACAGCAATTGTAGTCCCTAGATGCAAAAAAATACCGAGACTAAACGCTTCAGGCTCTGAAATACCAAATGCATTAGTTGCAATAATCATGGTTTGACCTGACGAAGAAATTGGCAACCATTCAAACAGTCCTTGGAATATAGCTATTAGAATAAATTCCAGCATGCGAGTCTCACTTGTTCTTATTTTAAATATTCATACATAGAAATTAATAAAAAGACTTTCTATAGTTCCTACCGGTTCCTCATAATGGTAGATTTATGATGAAAAGTAAATTAAATATTTTAATCCGGGGAAAACCGCAGAGCGGCAAGAGTACTCTTATCCAAAAACTAGTTGAATTGCTCAGGCAAATGGGAAAAACAATTGGCGGAATCAGTACTCCTGAACTAAGGGAAGGCCGGAGTCGGGTTGGATTTGAGATTGTGGATATGATGACTGGTGAGAGAGGGATTTTATCGCACATAGATCAAAAGGAGGGGCCAAGAATTTCACGATATCGGGTCAATTTAAAGGATCTCAACGATATTGGAGTCAGGGGAATAAAACAAGCCCTAGAAAAAAATGCAGATCTCATCATCATTGATGAAATTGGAAAAATGGAATTATTTTCAAAAGAATTTCAAGCAGTTATCTGGGAGGCATTAAATCTGCAAAAAGTCCTTGGGACCATTGGGCAGATATCTCATGCATTTATAACAAAAATTTATCAGCGAGAGGATTTAAAGGTAATTAATCTGACATCTCAGAATAGAGACGCAGTTTTTGAAGAATTAAGTGCCAATCTCCAAAATGGAAACCAAATTAATAACGTTTAATTCATTTATTTGTTTATTCTTTTTATAGAGCTTGTCCAATAAATCTTTCCAGAGGAAACGTACCTTACCTTCATCCTTTAAATCTTCCGACATTATTTAGCGTAAAACATGATAAATTCGACAACCATTTTCCCTGGACTGTATAAAAAAACTTCGTTTGGAGGAAAATCTCTGGATATTTGACCCAGTTCCCTTGGATTATGCCATTCGCTTGTGTAATGTCGATAAATTTTCACTCTTTTCATTTTCTGGTCGCGGGTTTCTTGGATTTTTGAAAGCTTCTCCCAAGTGGGATGAAAATAGCCCTCATTTCATAGAAAACCTCTTGAATGAGGTCGGAGAGGCAATAAAGGATGAAGTCGTCAAGGAAATTCTTCGGGATGAGAAAAATCAGTTACGTCCTGAGAAAAAGCAACTCTGGAACTCTTTAAGGACAAAAGCTCCATTTTATGACCGAGCCCGAGGAAAATCCAAGGTTAACTCGTTCGAAGATGCCATTGAACTTGCTCAAAAATTAGTGAATCAACTAGGGCCTCCTTGGAAACCGGCCAAACGAGGGCGCCCTCCCACGTATCGTTCAGAGAAAATAACAAGTGGCCTTTTAGCAAAGCATTTTTCAGACCTCTCTTTTGACCAATTAAGGGCAGAATTGAAAAAAATACGGTTTGATTGCCGACTAAATCCCGATCCCGAGAGTGAATTTGGTATTCCGAGTAAATCCGAACTGCATTGGGCTATGATGAAAATTCCAGAGGCGTATTTAGAAGAGGCCCTTCGTTTATTAGATGAGTGGACTGCAGAGTCACATGGTGATTTATTTGGAACTAGTGAATTAAATAAATTTGGGGTAGATGGCACCAGCATCCAGTGTGATACCTTAGAAGAAGCCCTAATTGCTGGACACCAGCGGTTTCGCCGCACTACTGATAGACTGAACCTCATATCACGTTTAGTTACTAATACAGTGACAGAGATGAGTAGTTCAATACATGAAAATACAAAAGATCTAAGAAAATTATTGAAAATGCGAAAAAAATCTGGGAGATCTTTACACGATATGGAGGTAGTGGGTGACAAAGATTATGACGTGGAATATAATTATCAATATGCAACTCAAAACCACGTGACTGTAACGATCAAACCGAAAACATATGCTGGCAAACCTTATAAAGGAAGATTTCGAAGGAAAGCCCAGGCGAACTTCTCTAACAAAAACTACAAAACGCGAAAAAAAGTGGAGCGCCCTTTTGGAAATATGGAAATGCGAGATGGCAATAAACTCCATTATAAACGCCCTGATATGAAGAGAAAAGGAGAACTGTTACGGATAATTGCCCACAATATGAAAGCATATTTTATGCAGGAAGCCTGGGCGCAGGTCCTCACAAAGTTTTCTATACAGACAAAGTGCGTTCCGGGCGATGCAATGGCAAAATAATTATTGGACAAGTTCCTTTTTATAAATAAATTTATATATCAATAAAATCATTATAAGTATGAAATCTATTGCTATAAGCAACACAAATATATCAGGAATTGAAGGAGGAGATCCCAGATCAAAGGATATTACAATATTTTGTGTGGGTGTCCAATTGTAGAATTCTTTATTGATAACTAGATAATGGCCATCAATAGAACTCGAATAAGAGTCTAGACCTGATATAGAAATTTTTCCCTTGATTAGATCTAATTTATAATTAAATCGTGCGTATTCAATTGAACAATTCCAAAATTGGCCCGTTTCCGTTAAGTAAAGATAAAACCTTAGACCATATGACGCAGAAAATGATCGTGTGTAAGTAGCTACGATGATTTTTTCTTCAAAAGGGCCAAAAGTTAGATTGAAAACAATGGCAGAACATGAGATATTATAACCTGTTTCATCAGTATAGTTGAATATACTCCAATTGTATTCTTTCTCAATTCCATTGATGGTCAGCAATATATTGTCAGGTAAATTATAGCCAAAGAGCTCCCATATACCAAACGGTAAGGCTATAGAGAGATTAACACTCAATTCTTCGCTATTTTTTAAGATATATTCGGTTCTTTCTACGACAGAATCTGAAATGGTTGCAGAGATATATTCTGATTTCAAATAAATAGAAGTTTCATTTAAGGGAGTTAATATGCCAGAATGAATAGGTTCAAGGGGAATTGGATTAGCGTTTGAAATTGGAGTGATATAAAAAAGGCTTAGAAAAATTAAAAATAACAAAATTATTCTTTTCTTCACTTCAATCAAAACCGCGATTATTAGTTAAGATACTCTTTTCTAATTGAGTTAATAGCTTTTCTTGTAGTTCAATAGGCAATCTTACCAATTCCTGTAAAATCTCATCCTTTTCACCCTCTGAAATCGGTAATTGTAAAAGTTGTTTTTTAATTTCCGGTGAAATGACTCCTATTTCACTCCCTAATAAATGCATTAAATCTGGTGAATCTAATTTCTCGAATTCTTCAATTGATATATTGTGTTCAATAGCCTGTTGTAGTTTTTCCTTTATAGATAAATGTATGAATTTTTCTGGTAAAAAAGTATATGGTTCAATTCTTTTGCTTTGCGTATCTACGAAAATATATTGCTTGGAAATAACTAATACTCCAGCTATACTAATTGCAACAATGAAAAAAAGGACAAAATGCCATGAAGTATCAGATAAAACAAAAAAATCAATAATGCCTTTCGCTTGAGTTGGTGCTAGAATTAATTGTGCCCATGTATTCATATCGAATTGATCAGCAACACTTGGATAGTGATATTCAAAACTTAAATCGAAAGGCCCACCATAAAGGAAAAATCCGATTTGATCACCCTTATTAACTCCGATGAGCGAAAGAGGGATTTGTATCTCATATATCTGATGATTTTGAATAGAATTTGGACTTGTAGAAAAATTAGCATCGCCCGTTAAATTTGAATGACAATTAAAAGGACAATGAATAATATAATCACCAGGGATTCCTGTAGTGTTTTCGACGTAATGGGTGCCTCCCTCAAACAGACCATCGGAATATGAAAAAGCTGATTCATTTCCTGGAGTCCAAATCTCATCATTACCAGTATCAAACTGGATTCGAAAGCGATTATCGCTTCCACCAGTATCTCCTATCACATCTAGAAAAATGTAAAGATTAGAGGCATCATTTTTTAGATACAAAATGGCATCTGAATTAATTTGAGTTATTGAAGCATCATCCCACTCGGAATCATTCGTAAATGCTCCATCAATTAAGACATTTTCAGTTTTCCATCCACTGTTTATATTTAAAGATTGAGGGGAAATTAAAAGCAATTCTACAATCAAGAAAATAAGTAATCCTATAGAAATAGGGAGTAAAATTAATGTTATTTTCTTCGAATTCATTTTTAATCATCTATCTACTGTTCATTTATTTAAGAAGGTAGATTTCTTGATATCTGATTATCAATCCTTTATTTAAATCAAGTTGGTCCAGTTATTTTCCTCCAAAACTTATTTTTTCACTCATTATAGTTTGTTTTTTAATTGATTTTTGTATTTCTTCGTCAGAAAAATTATAAAATGATTTTATTGAAACGATTTTATCATGATTTATTCCATAAAATACCTTGTTGTTAGTTTCCTGCGTAAAAACCAATTCATATTTTATTAAATTATCCAAATGGTATGAGATGATACTTTTTTGTAAATTTAAGTTATTTTTAAGGCTTTCAAACCTTATAAAGGGATTTTTCAAAATGATTTTGAAAATTTGGAGCGAATTCTTATTTTTTAAGACTAAAAATGAGAAAACATCATTCTTATTGAAATTTGTAGGGAAGAAATTAACATATTTTAGAAATTTTATTCGATATATGTATTCAAAATTCTCTAGCATGTTTAAATGCCAATTAAGAACATGAGGAGTAATAGAGAGTTTCTCTCTGATTTCTCGAATATGAGCTCCGATATGCAAGCGGAGATAATCATAAACTTTTTTTCGGGTTGCATTTTGAAGTACCTGATTTCTAGTCAGACGAGAACCAACTACAATGTACTTCTTTAGGTATAATTGATTTATGGCATTGCTGATTTCAATTTTAGAGTAGTTTAATTCTCTCTTAGCTTTATAGTAAAGAGATTTATACACAATTTTTTTTGATTCTCTTGCAAGTTCTTCTGCAAAATTTAATATAGCTCTTTCAATCTCGTCAAGTTCGAATGTAACCTCTAATTTCCCACCACTTTTCATATTACTCGTGTTAATTTTATATTAATTAATAATTAAAATGAATGGGTCCAGTTATTTGAAAGAATTAAATAAAATTGGATTTCGAGTGACCACTAGGATAGTTCTCAATTATTAAGTTTAAATAAATTGAATTTTAAAAAAAAAAGGTGATATAGATACTAATTGCTTAATCATGTATAATCCGCTGATGTCCTTCAGGACAGGTACCATAGGTGCAATCATAGAACCACCCCTCGTCCCATTCCTCGCGGGTGGTATAATGGGATCCACAGAAAATCTTGTCACATTCAGGACAATAAGCATCTATCCCTTCTTCGAAGGGCACGATAGAATTTTTCTCAAGATAGAAATGAACTTGGGAGATTTGACCTTGTTTCAACCAGGAAAATATTTTTTTAGCTATTGAGAGGTTAAGCGAGGAACTATGAACGATCCCACTACAGATTAGGGCTTCTTTCTTTGAAGATCCAAGGGTACTAATAACGAAATATACTGCAATTTTTCCACATACAGCGCAAGGTAGCCGATATTCCGTGTCGCTTACTTTAATGACTCTCTGGGAAGGTAGTTTGTCGTCTCTTTCGTTTTTCCCTCTACTATTTTTCTTCTTTCTCATTATAGTCTCTATGTTTCTTCAAAAAAGCATCCTATTTATACCTATATTATTCTGGTGTATAATGGGCAAATGGGAAAATTTTTCGCATCACATCGAAAATCGAGCCCATCACGATAATAGGCGGGACATCCCCGTTTGCAACGCCTCAGGTAATCACATTGATCGCATTTCGCCGAGTGTTGAATTTTTTTCGCCCAAGAGTTCGGCTTGAAACGGTCCCAAATTTCATGGAGGCTATTTATATTAAAATTTCCTAAACGAAAAGCAGAATTGCGGAGAAGGAGAATGCACGGATAGACATCACCATTCGCATCCACCACGCAATTCGACTTGGAGTAAAGCGCACAGAGAAGGGAAGGAGGTACATTAAATATATGACTTGCTTTTGGAATTATACTTTGTTCAAAATAAAAATTTATTCGAATTGGGGAATTTAGGCTATATTCACTTAAAGTTTGATAGAGATTGAACCATTCAGCATTGGTTACTTGTAAATCAGTTCGTTGTTCGCCCCGCCCTAGGGGGGAAAAATAGATAATAAAAAAAGTTGAAACGCCTGTTTTAACCAACGATTCCATCCAGGAATAATATTCGTTGAAATTCAATTGAGTTACACAAGTGATAATGCCCACGTTTAGATTCATCTTCAAGGCGGTAGTAAGAGCGGAAAATGCTTTATCATAATTTCCTTTGTTTTTACAAAATGAATCATGGAGATTTTTTGGGCCATGGAAAGTGATTCCTATAAAAGGGTTGAATTTTTGAATCCATTCGAAATCTTGTTGTTCAAGCAGGGTGCCATTTGTTGCGACGCTAAGAGTATAATTTAAATCATAAGCATGGCTAAATATTTCTTCTAAATCATTTCGTAGGAAAGGTTCGCCCCCAAACACATGAAAGTTTTGCGCGCCCATCTCTGAGCACTCAGTCAGAAGATTGAATATCTGTTCCGTTGATAACTCTTCCATAGAAGACGTGGGATTGACGTAACAATGTTCACAAAACGAATTACACTTGTCAGTGATACAAAGGTCGAGACTATACAAAACCTCTCACAATTTACGTATTTTATCTTTGAAATAGGATAACATTTCATTCAAATAAGGTTAAGAGCCACATTAATGCAATCCCGCCGAGAAATACTAACACAATTCCAGTGGTTTTTTTCACTGAGTATTCTTTATTCAATTCTGGGATTAAATCCGAGGCAGCAATGTAAAAGAATCCGCCAGCTGCAAACGCAAGAAGAAAAGGACTTATAAGATCTGCTGTAGATATCATAAAATAACCAATAAGCCCGCCTATCACGGCAATTAACGCCGTGAGAAAATTGAGGTATAATGCCTTTCTCTTAGAAAATCCACCATAAACTAACACGCCAAAATCACCTATTTCTTGCGGGATCTCATGAAAAATAACTGCAACTGTTGTGGCAAATCCCAAAGCAGGAGTAGTCAAGAAGGCAGCAGCAATAATAAGTCCATCTATAAAATTATGCACGCCATCCCCAATGAGATTTAACCATTTAAATGCATGAAATTCACATACATGCTCACGTTCCACGCTATGGCAATGGTGAACAACTAAAATCTTTTCAATCATAAAGAAAAGAAAAAACCCTCCAATCACCATTAAAAATATACTAATCTCTTCCACACCCACCTTTTCCACTGCTTCAGGTAATAAATGGAGAAATCCGCCACCAATCAGCGCTCCTGCGGATAAACCCACTAAGAAAATAACTATTTGCTGTAAAAATTTCTCATTCACTCCAATGGTAATAACTCCAATTAATGCGATGCCGCTAACTATGATTGTGGCTAAAAGAATCCACCCTAACATCTTAATCACTCAATTGATCGATACTCCAGTGATATCCCCTCTTTCAATAAAAAAATGTATTGATATCAAAGACTAAGTTGCACTTAGATTTAGCAAGCATTTATATGAGAATAAGTGATGCTTACGCTTCTCAGCGTTCATAAAAAGCAGCATGTTTTCAAGCATGCGTTCCAATAACTCGCGATACGCGTGTCGGTCGTAGGGGCGGGCAGTTCGGTCTAACAATTGGGCAATGAGCACCCGTTCTTGGGGTCGCTTAGCTTGAGCATTCGTGATGAGGTATTGCACCATTTGGCCCGGCTGAAGCTCCATGCCCAAGCGCTTTGCCTGCCAGGCGGCGATGGCTTGCCGGGAATGATTTTTATATTCCTCAGGATAGCGGGAAATTCGCATTGTAACTAAAAGCTCAGTAGGGTCGATGGTCCACTCCATTACCCGGTCAATGTATTGTTGCAGAACTTTACGAGCTTTCGGTAGCACATTCTGGAATTGCTGCCAATTTTTGGCCTTCGCCAGGACGCCAAGAATTTCGTCTTGCGCCTTTTTAATTAGGAGGGGCGTGTCATGACGACGCAGTTCTAGGCCCCGCACCTTGATCTTGCCATCCCGAAAGACACCATAATAATGGGTTAAAGCCCCAACGGTGGGAAATGCTTTCGTGGGGAGAAAGACAATCCACTTGAAAATCCCTTTCAGTTGCATTTCGATATCGGTTGCGGCGGTGACGGCTTTACAGAATTTTTCATAGGTTTCCTCCTCCATCGATCCCTTCAGCCAGAGGGAATCTACAATCCCGTGTATGATCTCCAAGTCAAAGTCTTCTGCAATCCGAGCTGCTTCCAGTAAGATTTTTCGAGCCCATGCTGTGACGGATTCATGTGCTTCAATACGTCCAAAGCGGGCGTTTCTATATCCTGTATAGCCGAAACATGTTACCAGAATCCATTTAAGTGCCTTTTCCATACTTGAATAACGTTCCTTGTCGGGATCTTGCTTGGCGAGTTTCTTGTAGGCCTTCCGCTTGGTTAGAACAAGTTCTAGTGCTTGGGGGATAAGTCCGAGCCTCTTGTTGCAGACATTATATCCTAATCCAGGAACTTTATACGGAGAATCTTGACAGGTACAAAGGACAGTTTCAGGGGAAATGTTGCGGGTGAGCATAATTGTGGGGTACATAGACGAGAAGTCGTTTTCTGCCACGTTTTCAAAAAATCCGACAGTAGGGGAATAAATAAACCCACCCCGGTCACTTTTGAGTAGCTTTAACCCGGACTTAAAGTACTCGGCCGTGTTTGTTTTACTTTGTGGGATGAGGATGCCCAGCTGGTGCGCTTTGTAAAATTGCATAGAGGTCATCGCCTGTCCGATGGTGATGCGGGAAACCTTTTGGAGGGGCGAGAGGGTGACCCGGGCAACTTCAACCATGCCCGGAATGCCTTGAAAGGTGAAGGCGTGAGAGCCGCTTCCCGCATCAATATGCAGCCGCCCGTGCAGATAAAATTGCCGAGAAGGACGATAGTAGGTTATCCCATAGGAGAAATATGATCCCGATCCGCGAAACGTCCGAAGGCATTTTTGAAGGGGAATCCCATCACGGGATAGCGTAAAGGTGTTGAGTAGACCATATTTCGAGGCGCGCGTGATTAAATATGGAAACAAGAAGTTATCGCCGTTCTCCGTCGCGATCACATCAGGATCAAGGGCGCGTATGGTCTTGGTTAGTTCGAGGAGCATATCATGTTCGCTCATATTTTCAAGGATTATATCCTCACCGTTGTGAATCCGAATCCATTTCAACGGATCTTTTTCACAGGCAACAGCATAGCGCGTTTTGATGCCGACTTCGAGCTTCACACGTCTCAAGTCCGGGATCTCGTATTGGATTGCCTCCCGACTATCGTGTAATTCTAATGCATTGATCGTATCTCCGGCGGTATACTTAATTTGAGCCATGGGAAAGAACCCAGTTTCATACATCCACTTTTGTATGAGGGGAAAATCAACGTTACAGACCTCCGCAACTTCTAGTTCATCAATAGCATGCCAAGTTTTGGAGAATGCTGATAAACGATCACAAGTAACCCGTAGAACGGGACTCGCTCGATGTGATTGAATGGGATGAAACCTCTGAACAAGTTCAACCTGTGCCACATTGGGATGGGAATCCAAAATTTTTTCCGTTTCGGCAAAGCCAATCTTTTTCGGGACTACGTAAAACGTGGGTTGATATTTAATTAGTTTGCGCGTAATTTTTGTGGGATGCTTCATCCACAGCGCAATTCGATCGCCTTGAAGGTTTAGGTCCAGTAACCAAGTGTCCAATTCAGAGTTCACCAAACTCGCTCGGCATTTATTAAGCTTTTTGAGCGGTCCGGAAATAATCTCGTTTGCGCATTTTAAAAGTTATGTGTCGATACGTGTCAGTTTAACCGTCCGTTTGTCGCGCATAGAGAGATAGCTGAAAGTATTCGATTACCATGGAACGTCCTTTTTGCCAATAGCGTAAGCAATGATGTTCGCTAAAATAGCAACCAAAGGCGTAAAGATACTGATCACTAGGATATAGTACCAACGGATTGGGAAGAAAGCGTAGGCAAATAGGTAGGCCATAAGGAGGAAATCCAGTTGATCAAGGAGGGGAAACTGTGTGCCACGTTCTCTTTTAAATCTTCGCTTGAAAAAAGATCCAACTAAATCACCAACGCAAGCGCCAACAGAAAGAAGGATGGTACGTAGGATGAGATTAAGGGGAGGCGGCGCAATGAAAATATTAAAGATTTCAGTACGTGTAACTTGGTGGACTTGAAGCCATCTAACAGATCCAGGGGGAGGAAGTCCGATTTGAAGAGCTAAATATACCAGAAATAATAGCCAGCTTAACGTCGATCCTATTAATATGCCACCAAGGAATCCTTTCCAGGTTTTTCCGTTACCAAGGATGCGTTTGCCATCAATAAAGTTTCGCCCGCCATCTATCGGTCGCCCAACTCCACGATATGTACCAGCAAACGTCATCCCTGCATTTGCAAAAAAAGCGGGGACCGTTGTCAGCATACCTAACCCTAAAATGATTAGATAATCATAAATGCTCCAAAAAATCGTCATAAGAATAACACAGAGAATATTAATGGTTCCTATGATTATACAGAATATTTTGACGCGTCGTATGTCTTTTGGGTTCAATGGTGTTTTTTCTACTTTTTCTGTTTCAGTGCTCAATGAATTCCACCTTTTGATTTTTGAATTAAGTTATAGGAAGTTTTTAACATTTTATGAGTTTTGGTAGTATTTTATGGACGTAAAATGGAGGAGATTGGATTTATTTTGTTTTTCTCTCAAATAAAAAATAGAAGAAAATTGCTATCGCGATGCCCATACCGATAATCGAGACGCCTAACTTAAAACCATCAAAAGTGGCAAAGATAATAACACTTGGTGATAATCCACTAGAGAATAGATTGTCGAATAGGACTGTATGGATTTTTAAGAAGGTAAATATGGTCGAGATTCCGAGAAATAAGAAAATTAAAGAAATCCCAAATAAAATACGAGTTTTATATGAGCGAGGACTAGTGAAAATAATGAAATTAAAGATTCCTAGACGTTTAATGTCTGGTTCATCGATTTTATCTTTAAATAAGGCGAGATTATAAGCACCCCGATATGATGAATATGCTAATAGCCCCATAGTAATAGCAAGCGAACTAATTTGAAGGAGTTCTTGATAGTCCTTTAAGGGAATTGTAGCTGGAATTGTAGCTGGGTCTAATGTCAAATAGTAAATGAGATCTCCATTAAATAGAGAAATGCCCTGAGCGAACATGTTTCTATAATCTCCAGGAGAATAAAGGATGAAATAATAGACAAAAACAAGACCAAAAATGAACAAGCACGTTAAAATAGTTCCAGTAATCCTCAAAAGGGTCGGTCGATTAATTTTTTGACCGTAATCCCGTAAGACTCGATAGAGCCATCGTGCAAGTCCTATCTGGAAGTACCCGAAAATGAAGAAAAGTGGGATTAGGAGATAGATATAGAAAAAGAAAAATCCTGATCCCACAAAAACTTCGGCGGCTTGCTGCTCCGTTGGTGTAAAAGATGAATATGCGTTGTAGATTGAAGTATTGAATAGATTGAAGAAATAAATTTGAAAAACCACAGCAACCCCTACGGCAAATAATGATCCTAGAATTTTGAGTTTTCCTTTTTTTAAGAGATCAAACCCTTTTACTATTAAAGGAATTGAAATTAGGACTCCAAACCAGAGTAAGAGAAATAATGGATTATAATAAGTTGAAATATTAATCGGATCAGATAAATAATGGGATGTATCTCGCACTTCGTAGAAAATGAATCCATATATCATTAAAAACGATGCGAGAATTTGCGTAAATAGGATTGAGAGTATGATAAAAGCATTTCTTTTAGTAAATTGGCGATACCATATAAGGAGGGTAACAAACCAAGCAGCGATAAAAATTAGGGCTATAACGATGGAAGGGCTTGTAATGGACGATGCGCTTAGAAAAATTGGTAATACCACCATAAGGGGCGAAAATACTACTACATTAAGCAATTTCGATGGATCATTATTTCGAAAATACAAGGCCGCAATTAAAAATAAGAAACAAAAAAATACAGGAATGAAGACGATGAGATACCAAAGAATAGACGGCATTAATGAATTAGATGAGGAATTGAAAACGAAAGAGAAGAATCCAAACTCCCCTTCAGTACCTGGAGGTAGTAAATATGAATAAATTCCCTTATTTTGGGTTAGAAAATCAGTAAAGGTATAGACCACAATTGCAATAAATCCTCCTATAGTGATAAGGAATGTGTGGGAGATAAGAATAGAAGGCCCAATTTTCATAGTTTTGCGATTGATTGGAAAAACTTTTTCAAGAAATGAGTTGAAGATACGAACAATTCGAGGAGGTTTTCGACCTACCTGTTCATATTCTTTCAACATTAATGGAACAAGAGCAATTAAGGTAATAAACGTGACATAAATATAAACAACAACAATTGAAAATGCACTCGAGGTAATTAATAAAACCCCAATTAATATAAGAAAATCTAATATGCCCATAACAGCTATACATATTCGCTTATAGGATTTCTCTTCTATTTCTTTCTCCATGCGATCTGTCGCTTTATCTAATTTTTTTCGCTCTTTCTTATCGCGCTTAGTTAGTTTTTCTGGTTTTGAATCCATTGAATCAACCATAGAAATTCACCCTTAGAAAACTAGAATTTAGTGATAAAGATGGTAAATAAAATTTTGTATTTTTAATATAAAGTTGCAATCTACTAAGGAATTTATAAATACGCTTGTGAAGTGCATTAAACTGGACAATTATTCGATCTGGAGAAAATGACTGAGAAATCACGACCGTTATTGGAGGCATATCCTCGTTTAAAAGAGAAGCTACCGCATGTTTCCCTCATTCAGAAAACAAATGTGCAACACTTGAAATCATTAAGTGCGGAACTGAATATATCCGAACTTTGGATTAAACGTGATGATCAATCTACTGAGATTTATGGGGGGAATAAACCACGGAAGCTTGAATTTTTACTCGGGGATGTAATGAACCAAAAGAAAAATAATGTTGTAACAATAGGAGGCTTGGGATCTAATCATTGTTTAGCAACGACTGTTTTTTCAAAAAAATTCGACCTAAATCCGGTTCTCATTTTATTTAACCAGCCGATAACTGCAGATGTTCAAAAAAAGTTACTCATATTTAAATCACTGGGGGCTGATATGTGTGGTCCGTATGGAGATGTGTGGGGACTGTTCCATTATTTGATCTTCCGTCGGTTTAGAAAAAAAACCTACTTCTTACCAGCGGGTGGTTCTTCGCCCCTCGGAGTAGTAGGATTTGTAAATGCCGCTTTTGAGTTGAAATTACAGATAGAAAATGGTGAAATGGAGAAACCAGACTATTTATTTGTTGCATGTGGAAGTTTAGGGACAATTGCTGGATTATTGCTTGGATTTAAATTGGTTGATCTTACAATAAAGTTAATTGGGGTCCGGGTTGTTCCAAGCATCTTCGCCATATATAACAAGACTTTCTCCTATGCACATGCTGTCCGAAAACTCTCGAAAAAAACTTTAAAATTTTTACGAAAACAAGATGATTCTATCCCACAAGTTAAATTTAAAGAGAAACCCACCGTTCTCGATGAATATTATGGAGGAGAATACGGAAAAGCGACTCCCGAGGGAATTGAAGCATTGGAATTGATAAAAAAACATGAAAAAATCACTTTAGATACCACTTATACAGCAAAAACTTTTGCAGCACTTTTAGACTTTATTAAAAAGAAACAAATTAAAGAGGAGATCGTTCTCTTTTGGAACACCTATAATTCCAGGGATATCACTCGTCTTCTGTCACCAGATATAACCTTTCAAGATTTACCCCAATCATTTCATAAAATCTTTAAGAATACTTAAACTATTTCTTGGTTTTATGGAGAATATTTGGTTAGTATTTCTAGAGTAGAATTAGAAATAATTCATCAATTCCCTTTCTTTTTTCTTTGCTCTTAATTTTTCGATGATATCTTGTAATATCTTAATGATTTTATCTTCATAGGATTCATGTTTGTATTTATAGCTCCAAACTTTCCAGTTTGGTCTTTTATATCCAATTTTGAATTTAGATCCTTTCATTACTGTATTATAGTAATTTTCATCCATTTTTACAACTTTTTGATCTGCGATAATATACCAATGATATTCTGTCTTGTTCAGAGCCCCAGTCCCAGGTGGCGCTTGATGCATCCTAGATTTAAGGCAATTAAACTCGAATTTCCATTTATCAGGTGTAATTTTCGTTTCATCCCATTTTCCATTATTGTAATTCCAGCTATGTTTTCCTCCTACACTCATTCCAGTATATTTCTGCCCATTATGATCTTTAAGAGTATTATAATGTTCTCTTTTTTCACTTTTCGCCATTATCTTTACTTTCCTTTGTAGTTTTATGATAATTGTGTTTAGTTTTAAATTCGTGTCAGTCATATAATTGCATTCTGCCCCCAGACTTGAAAGTTAAATATTTTTTTAATAAAGAAAATGAAATTTGATTTCTGTGATTTCATCTTTTTAAAAGGTGATAATGTATGAGAAAGAACTTATTTATCAACTCAATTAATGAAATAACAAATATTTAATTTTTTTATGAAAAATAGAGGTTTAATTCATACGTTGTTGAATCAACAGCCTTCAATGAATTATTTAATTAAAATAAATGTTAGAGAATATTAAGGGATAGCCCTTGTTTTAAGAAACTTCTAACTGTGGGGAGAAAATGGCGAGAAGTTATTAGACTTGGTTCCCAGACACAGCTGTAGTAGCATTCTTCGCAAGAATCACAGAAGTAACAGTTGTTAGGTTGGGTTGGAAGCTGAAATCCTCTTGAATTAATTGAAACATTAGTCCAAGTATATTTGCATTGGCTTGTTTTACCCGTTGCAAACCAATTCCCAGAGATCAATAATTTTCTATAAGGCTTGGAATTAATCAGATATCGACTTTTTGATTTCAGTAATTTTTTACCCAGAGCAACCCGCGTTTCCCTTTTTGCAGGGGAAAATGGTTGAATATTAACGAATAAATGGAGCCTCTCACAAAATGAAATCATTTCATCTACCAAATGTAAATTCCCTTCAGGTAAATTAGAGATGTCATTCTTTCCAAAAATAGTCATAGCCAACGCATGAGGGATTTTATGCTGTTTTAATAATTTAATATGCTTTAGAATGCGTCGAAAAAGACCTTTTCGATTTCGTATAGAATCATGAAGCTCACTTGGGGCGTCTAGAGAAATTCCGATTGCTGGGATTTTTGGTAATTCAAGCAAGTCATTTATGTACTTCTCTAAAAGAACCCCATTACTTGAGATTTGCATTTCCAATACATATTTTGATGCTATTTTTAATAAATCTATGAACTTAGGATGAACTGTAGCCTCGCCCCCCGTTATTTGAAGATATAATGGGCGATAAACCTTTAAAACATGTTCATACCTTTCTAATGAAATAAATTGTTTTTTCATACGATCTTCTCTAATTACATAACAAAAAGGGCATTGTAGATTACAGGCATTAGTTACCTCGAAAATTAGGCTTAATTTAGGCCGGATGTGTGACATAATTTTTCCGAGAACCATCATAATATCAGCTAGATCCTTTTTTTTACTTTTAAAAATAGCCGTTGCATAGTAATATGCAAATTGAGTTTTTTTGTTGTTTTAAATTCATTCAATAAGTGATTTAAATAGGATTCTTGTTTTTTAGGAGGTATTTGGGTAAGGATTGGAACTAATGCAGCAGTTCTTAAAAAATTACACAAATCTTCTGGTGTTTTAAATTCTATTTCTTGATTTTCGACCCAAACTTTTATGTCTTCATACCCAATGGAGGAGAGAATCGTTTGGAGAGTTTTGGATCTTGTCAGTTTTATGGGATAGGTCCAATTTTTAAAGTAGATTGAAAGATTTAATCGTTGAAGGGGTTCTATAAAATAGGAAACGAGGTGGCTATAGCCCCCTATTGTGGGTATTTGGCTACAAGGCGCCCTCCAGGTGCTAAAATGGTGAAAATTTTTTGATATAAATCGCGAGTTTTTTGAATCCAATGGAGAGCTGAATTACTGAAAATCGCATGAAATTGAATTTTTGGTTCATAATCAAGGATACCTTTCGTAACCAATTGAATATTTGTTATGTCACTTCTTTTAATATTTTCCTTTGCTTTAGCAATCATATCAGGGTTATTATCAAGTCCGATTATTATACCAGAAAGATTTTTTTTCGCAATTTCAATTGTTAGTCGACCTGTTCCGCAACCAATATCTAATATAGTCTCCCCATCTTGAATATTTAACTCTTTAATGGTTTTCATTCCGAGTCGAAACTGCACATTTGCCTGTGAATCGTAAAAATCTGCATCAAACTCTAACATGCTATGAAAAACCTATTAAATATCTTTTATTCCGCATTAAATTCTTAAATAAACTTCTAATTGTTACTACAATAAAATAACCTTTTGATTGTTACTACAATGATTGAGTTACTAATTTGGAATCTAGTACATAAACTATCGATTCAAGCCCCATTTCGTATTTTCACAAAGCAATGCACTTCATGTGGACGAAAATTTTCGGAAATTTTTATTGATTATTACCTGAATAGACAGATTATTTGTAAAAAATGTAAATTGAAAACAATTTTCTATTCAAAAATACTGGCATTTGTATTTAATCTTGTCGAGCGAACCTTAAAAATGCCAAAAAGCGAATTTAGGCGAGTCTTATCCGATAATGTCGCTTTAAAACGATTGGCTTTATCTTATATAGAAGGGATTGGTACATTTGGACTAAGAGCACCTCAAGTCCCGGCAGGCCCAATCATTACCCTCTGGTCCATCACAGAAGAATGTAATATGGACTGTACTCATTGCTATTTTAATCGTGACTCCTCTGCACATATAATGTCCTTTGAGGAAGTTTGTGCCACTATCGATCAACTATATTCTGCCAAAAATCTCGTTCTCGGTTTTTCAGGTGGCGAACCTCTCCTCCGCGAGGATATCTTTGATATCATCCAATATGCCTCTCAGAAATCCATGAGAGTCGCCCTCGCTTCTAATGGCATATTAATTACTCAGCAGGTCGCTAAAAGGTTGAAGGACTCCGGTGCCGGGTACGTCCAGATTAGTATTGATGGATTAGAAGACATCCATGATCAAATCCGAGGTAAAGGCGTTTTTCAAAAGGCCATAGCAGGTATCAAGCATTGCATACAAGCCGGTTTGTACGTGAGTATGGATGTAGTAATTACAAAATTAAACGTCCACCAAATTCATCGATTAATCGACTTAGCTAAGACTTTGAACATCCAAAAGTTTGAAGTTCTTGATTTTGTTCCCTCTGGAAAAGCCGCTCAACAAACTCATTTAGCCTTATCGCCGCTCCAAATCGAACAATTTGGGATTTTTCTATGTACTATTTGGCAAAAACTCATCGCTGAAAATTATCCCCTAACGCTCTCCTATAAAAATCCAGTATTTAGCCGAATTCTTGCGCAACGATTCCCTAATGCCTATACCATACCTTTTTTTAAAGGTATTTTTCCAAAAGATGCTCTAAAATTTTTTAATTTTTCCAATCGGCTTTCTAAAGGCATTTTCGGGGAACAAACACCTTTTTCTCCATTCATCACAGGTTGCGAATCGGGTATATATGTTATTCATATTAAACCAAATGGTGATGTTACGCCTTGCCCGCTTAATCCTGTGATTCTTGGGAATGTTAAAAACACTCATATTCAACAAATATGGCAGCGTTCTCCCGTTCTTAATCAATATCGCAATTTAAAGTTTAAAGGATCTTGTGGTAAATGTGTATATAAATGTATATGTGGCGGTTGCCGAGCTAAAACCTTTCTTGCTTCAAACTCATATATCCAATCTGATCCAACTTGCAGGTTAGTTGAAAATCAATTAAATAAAAGGAAGTAAATATCTGAAATCAAAATTTTTTCTTCATTTTTCCTTTTTTTTCCATACTTTAGGAAAGAATGCACCCGTAGTTCGCTTGTACTCAATATAAGCATCACCAAATCGTTTCACAAGATCCTTTTCTTCAAAATACATGATAATTGGTACACTTATGAGAAGATATATGGCAGACCATACTACAAGAAACAATGAATTGAGCATAAAGGCAAAAACAATAAAAAGTGGGAACCCTCCTACAGTTTGAGGATGTCGAATATACTTAAAAATTCCTTTATTCAGCACTTTTTCTTTTAATGGAATAAATGTTTCTTTTCCAGCATCCTTGAGTCCCTTTATCCAAATTACTAAACTAGGGATTAAAATAGCGATACCGATGATAATTCCTATCAATAAATTTTCATACACAATCCAATTCAATTCTGGGATTGGAAATTGTGTCCAGAGAATCAAATTGGTCAATAATATGAATTCAATAACTCTATTTAAGTTCCTAAATATTGCACATTCTTTCCAAGCTTTTTCACCACGTCTTTCCGCACGAGTAACTGGCATAACACTAAGTATATATGAATATACTAACAGAAATCCACAGACGTTTAAGCAAATGAAGTTTAACCATCGTCCAATCATTTCAATCATAGTGCTCTTTTATTTATAAAGCTCTTTTTATTTCTTATAGAAATTTAATAACTTAAAATACCATTAAGCATAATCCTCTTATTGATTTCCTTTTTCAAGTTATTATAAGTGATAAGAATATTATAGTCTGAGTCAAAATTCTCTTTTTACCGACAAAATTTACGAGCCTTTTGCCTTTAAATTTTTCGAGCAAATCAAGATTAATGTCGGAAGTTAGTGTTGAAAGAATTTCGGCGACCGCATGGCTTCAGGACGCCCCATTCGCAGCGCTGCAAGGGCAATAACCAGCATACAGAGACATTTCAAAGCCACATGTTTCTGAATATTTTGCAATCCCATTAAATTATGAACTTCAAGGAATAAATCCTTCTTTAAAGTCGCGAACTGCTGCTCACTCGCAACTCGCATCCAGTAATACCTCTTATACTCTTTTTCTGTATGGAGCACAAGAGAACATTTTCGATATTCCT
>JABXJU010000127.1 GCA_013375405.1 Candidatus Helarchaeota archaeon | reverse complement strand
GTTTCCACTTTCGAATCCTTCTTCGCTATTTTCGCTGAGATTTCCTTATGCCACATCCCCTCTGGTTTATAATTAATTCGTAACTCGGTGGTCCCTTTATCCGTCAGCGATTTTTCTATCTTTTTTTGAGTTGGTACTCCTACCTTCGGTTTCTTTCGTTTTTTTCTTTTCACTCCTCTCGTTGGGACTTTCCTTAAAGGTGCTTGAAAACTAAACCATTCCGACAATTTCTTTCACCTCAACATTTAAACATTATCAAAATTTAGAATTTGGTCTTCATATCCCGCGGGAACGCGTTTCCTACCTCGCGTCGGCACGCCCCGCATCGGCGGAGCGGCTTCTGCAGCTAATTCATACTCTACTTCCAATTCGATTTTCTTGTATAAGTCGATTGTATTCGCTATGGGGTGATATTGCACAGGGTATACCATGAGATGCACGACATTGACATCCCCTACTTGCGTAACCCCTATCTTTTTAAAGAGAATTCCAGGGAAGGCATCGTCCTTCTCATAGATCTCCTGTTTGGGGGTTATTTCAGGGAGGGCACTTGGATCCGTCGATGGTTGTGGGGCCGGCTTCACTTGATGGCTAAGTAAATGAGTGTCTTTCTTGTATTTTACCACTTTAATATCTGTAACTGTTGCATCATCTGGAATTGCGACGTACAATCCTTCCTGGGGAAGTGATGGTTCTCCTGGCTCAAGATTTTGCCCTATATCTGGTATTTGTAGTTCATCCCAGACGAGATCCGCCGATTGTTGAACCTCAACATCCCATAATCCTTTCGTTTCATACTTAACTTTGATGATGTTAGTTTCTTTCTCAATAAGCTTGCTTTTTTTCTTGGGTGCAGTTCCCTCTGATTTACCAATCCATTTCCGCAATTTTATCACTTCATAAAATAGTATGAAATTTATCAGTTCTTGTGCTTAATAAATTTGATTTTTTCTATAGATAAACTAACTATAAACAAAGAAAATAAATAGCTTAATTCATTCATTTTTTATAAAAAATCAAGAGGGTTTTCAAGAATAGTGAAATTTGGTGTCCTTAAATGGTGGATATTATCGGGTTCTTTGGCTATTTTTGGGCCTTTATATTTTTTTTCTTTAATATCATCGTTTTAACATTACAAGCGAAGCATTCTTATAAATTAAAGCATAATGAATCCTTTTATAGTCTCTGTCTATGTGTGGGGACACTCGTTGTAAATCTAATACTAGTATTAATTTTTATAGAATTTGATTTGATTTTGAGCTTGGTTGTCATAGGTACTGGTGTCATTATCTTTTCTCTTTTTGGATTATTTAATCTATTTCACCATCACTCAGTACGTCGTAAGGGGGATGTTCAGGAGAAAAAATTAGATTTAGCAGACCGGGAAAATGTCCACCATGAATTTTATCGAAAAATTTATCATATCATCCTCTTTTTTGGAATTATTGCATTCCTAACAATTATTTGGGCAATAATGGTGCGATTGAATGAAAAGGGATACGATCTTCAAGAACTTATCGATGTGTATTGGGGTTCATTAGATGGTTTGGGAATGCATGTTTTACGTACACCTGATTATGGGCAAGCTATTCTTTTAGATCTGTATATAATAATGACTACCGTCTTCGTCATGAATGAAGGCGCACGCATTGGAAACTGGTTCTATTTTCCCCTCCAAAAACTTGCCTCCCTTGGCATTCGCGAGAAAGAAAAAGAAACCGTTGCTTCCTATGTTTATTTTACCATAGGTATGATTTTTGCATCCACTTTTCTATATCCAATTCCTCTTTTTTCAATTATCGGAATTCTGTGTTTTGCAGATACCGCCGCAAGCTTATTTGGACGGAAATACGGAAAACATCGGCTCCAATTTAATAAAACAAAGTCTTGGGAAGGGAGTCTTGCCGGATTCCTAGTTTGTCTTTTAGTGACCGTCTTATTTGTCGGTCCCATATGGGGATTAGTGGCATCAATCGTATTCTTCGTGATTGACGGAATTACTCCAGTTCTTTCTCTCTCAGATAATATTGGAATTCCCATAGGAGTGACTGGGGCTTATCTCCTGCTATCGTTTCTGCAAATTGAAATGCACTCCATAGTTTTCGCAGGAATTCTTTAATTTGAAGAGCGTCGTTTTTGAAAGTATCGCAGCGTCCACAATGCTTTTACCGCTCGTTCAACGTCTTGAACATAATATAACATTTTGATTTCATTCAATCCTTTTGTAATCTGTTGGAGTGAGGGAGGTTCTACTTGGATGCAGGCTGCTATAATCGGCTTATTTGGAAATTGTTGTTTAAGTGTCCCAAAATATTTTGGTATATCGAATTCAATCTCCTTAAAAATCTCCAAAACCACAATTACCGCATCAATATTGTCATCACTCAAAAGCGCTCTTATCCCCGTGGCATATTTTTCCCCAACTTCATCACCATCGAATCGAATCGGAGGCCAGTAATCAACTGGATTGGGATTCGGATCTGAGTTATTCGGATGTAGGACCTTCTTCCGCAATAATTTTTTCGTTGTTTCAGATAAAGTTCCAAGCTCAAAGCCATATACTGGCAATTTTGTAGTTATTAACGTTAAAGCTCCCGAACTAGGTCCAATCAGGCCAACCCTATTTCCTTGAGGTAAGGGCGCTTGAAGAAAGGCTTTTCCCATCTCAAACAAATCTTGGTACGAATTGACAGGGATAGCTCCTGCATCCTTTATAATTTCACAAGGGTTCGATTGGTTGGCCTTTAAATACAGGATTGGTTTGATTTTATGATAATTCGAAATCACATCTAATAATTTATTATCAAGACTGAGGAGGTGAAGTAATATTACATCCGTTGCTGGATCATTGATCAAATATTTTAAAACTTCATGTTTCTGTACGTCACAGGCCCTTCCGAGGTGTGCAATTTTTGAGAACCCAATCTGTTGGCTTGGGCTCCACCAACCGCATCCTCCAGCCAATCCTCCTGATGCAGCAATGTATCCGACCCGTCCAGAACCATCAAAATTGCATCTGACAGGAATAATCGAGGTGGTAAAATTATCTGAGAAGTTTATAAATCCAATGGTATTGGACCCAATAATTCTAACTCCGTTTTCTCGAGCCAATTTCGTCAGATGATCTTCTGTTTCAGCATTTATAAAAGATGCCTCGACCATTATGCTCTTAATCCCATGTTCGATGCAAATCTGTGCTGCTTTAAAAACTTTCTCAGGACTAAGCACAATGATGCCCAGTTCGGGAATTTCTGGGAGTTCTTTAATATTTTCATATGCCTTAATACCAAGGATTTCTCCCCTATTAGGATTAACTAAATAGATTTTCCCTTTATATCCTACATTTATCATATTTCGAATGATTTGGTTCCCAAACTTACCTTTTACATTACTCGCCCCGCAAATGACGACCGATTGAGGATTAAAAAATGCCTGTAGATCCACACGTTTAATAACGAAATTCTCGTTATTAATATTTTGATCAATAGATTATAGAGAATAGGTCAAAAGATTTTTTTACATCTATTCAGCCGATTGTATTAAAAGCTGAGGGTTTGGAAATGAAACCGGATTACGATGCCATAGTGATTGGAACAGGGATTGGTGGGTCTGCATGCGCTGCACTCCTTGCTGCCGCTGGATTCAAAACATTAGTGTTAGAAAAAAATGAGCGTATTGGCGGTATGTCTTCCTCATACGAGAAAGAGGGCTTTATCATTGATTCCGCCATTCATGTGTTTTCCTCGGGCATTAAGGGACGTTTCGGGAAAATAATGAAAAAGATTGGGCTTGATACTCTTAAATTCGTTAATATTACCGATCGCCTTGCAATTCGTGCCTTAGGCCAAAAAAAATTCATTCACCTTGCCCTGAACACGAATGCCCTAGGTAAAGGTAATGGCCCAAGTTTCAAGGGGGATTCCCGGGACATCGATTTATCCCATATGGGCTTCCGAAAGGATGATATGATGGTCCTGATGAAAATAATGGGTAATATTTTTCAGCTTTCTAAACGAAAATTGAGACAAATGCATGAAGAAAAATTAACTTTTGAGACTTATCTAAAGCAATTCTCCCCAAGTAGTGGCATCAAATCGTTCCTAGCATTCTTAGCTGGAGGAATGTTCGGGCTGCCGCCAAGAATGGCCAGTGCTCCAGAATTAATTCGGGGCTTAAGAGAATGGATTTTTACTAATGATTTATCCTACCCCATAGGAGGCGCTATTGCAGTTCCAAGAGTTTTTCTAGATGGTGTTATTAAATATGGGGGCGAAATTCGCACGAATACAAAAGTTACTAAAATAATTATTGAAAATGGAAAGGCGATAGGGGTTATTGTAGATGATAAGCCAATTTCTTCTAAATTTGTGGTCTCCAATGCAGGAATCAAACCCACCCTTCGTACATTAGTAGGAACCAACTATTTTGATCGTGATTATGTAGAAAAAGTTGAAGGATTAATCTCCTCATATTCCGCGGTTACCTTTAAATTCGCATTAAAAGAACCCCTCATTGATAAATATGTATTTGCAAATCTATATCATGGGGATCTTAGTGTATTCGGTGAGAAAGAAAGGACTCCAGGCGGACCTAAAGCCACTGGCTTTATGGTAATGATTCCATCAAATGCAGACCCAAATCTTGTACCTCCAGGGCATCAACTAATCATCTTTGGAACGCTTGCTCCAACTAGTCCAAGAAATTGGAAAGAATGGACTGATTATTATTACAAAGAAATTCTCAAATTCTATCCCACGATCGAGGAAAAAACTCTTTTTGTGGATATAACTACACCCTTAGATTTACAGCGGCTGTCAGGAAAAGCTTTTGGCCCTATTGAAACCACCGCATTAACCCCAGATCAATCGGGGCCTTATAGGATCTCATCAGAACTCCCAATTGAAGGACTATATGTCGTTGGAGATACTGCTGGTACGAACACTCATGGAATTGGCACTCAACTCGCAGCGGATAGCGGGATTAAAGGAGCTGAGATAATTATCAAGAAGTATAAGGGATAGTACTAAAGAGTAGAACGAAGGAAATAGATAAATGATGGGGCGAATAAATGAACCTTAGGATTGCTAAGCTTTCAGATTTACAAGATCTTTCATCGTTATGGTGGGAAATGCAAAGTGGTCATTTTAAATATGATAATTTCTTTTATGGCACAAAATTTGAGCTGGAAGCCAAGGAACTTTCTAAAGAATACTTTAAGTATTCACTTAAAAAAGAAAATCATATTGTAGTCGTTTTGGTCCATGATGACAGAGTAATTGGCTTTATACACTGTGAGATCGTTAAACGCCCTCCAATCTTTAAAGAAGAAAAGGAAGCTATCCTTCTTGAAGTTATTGTAACAGAACATTTTCAAGGGCGAGGGTTGTTTAGTAAAATGTTTGCTTTATTAAAACAGCAATTTAAAATGCGAGATGTTCATATCTGCACCTTATCAGTGGAGAAAGAAAACAAATATGGTTTGAAAGCTTATGAGAAATCTGGATTTAAAGAACGACAGAAAAAAATGATTTTATATTTACCTTGATTTGTGGTTCAACAAATTATTTAAGAGTTTTTCGCAGATTATTGATTATTCTCTGGAGGCGCAAATCGCTTCTACTAAAAACGACCCTCATTTTTTTATGTTTTATTTCCCCAAATAGTAAGGGACCATCTTCGATTGCTTTATAACCGAGTTTCTCAAAAAATTTCAATGCAGTTTCTCTAGCATTCAAGAAGACATATTTTATGAATTGATTTTTTGCGGTCAGATGAATTGCCTCCAATAATTTACCACCCACACCTCGTCTGCGATAATCTTCTTCGACTGCTAAATATCTGATTTGTCCGACATTTTCATTTATTTTATGAAAACGAGCTGTACCAATGATTTTGTCACGAAACAAAGCAATATAATGATTAGCTTTTGATTCTAATTGATCTCTTTCAGAACCTCTAGGTTGATTCCAAGGTTTTCTTAAAATTCTCCACCGTAAATCATACATTAATTTAAATTCTCGCTGTGTTTTAGGTTGCCGAATGATTAGAATCCCATTCATTTAATCAGACTATATTTTTTTCTAATTAAAATTGAATTACTTTAAAGAAGAACTTACTCAATTATTCAGAAGCAAGGAATCTTTTCAAGCGTTCCTCTTTGGTATCGATTTTCTTCTCTAATTTCTCTCTTTTTTCACCTAAAAGAAGTAATAATGTCCCTAAAAATTTTTGCTTCATGTCTAACTTTTCTAATAACACTTCAATATCAATCTTTTTCTCCGTTTTCTCTAAAATTTCTTCTAATTGCTCTGATTTTTTAATCATTTTTAAAATTGAGATGCGAATAAAAGTCTCGATTTCATTTTCCGTCTTCATTTTCCTAATTTTTTTGAGCAAAGTGAGGGTAAAAATAAAATCTCCTTCAAAGTTTTGCAATGTTCCACTATCCATGGAATATACTGGCAATTGTATTAAAGACTCAAAAATTTCCGGCTTCTTATTCCATTCTTGCTCCTCAATCGCTAAAATATCAAATGCCGGAATTGATGGAGAATCCGCCGTGAATTTCTCAATAATTAAAATTTTGTGAGGTATAAGAGGAGTGATCGAGTTGCAAATTGCCATAATTGATTTGAGATCTTTTCCCACGATTACAACGGGCTGATTACTTATAATACAATGCAATAACTTGGCAAAAATTTCTTCTTTGATGATCTTACTAATCGACTTTATTGGTAACTGCTCAACTGGTTTTTTGAGTTGTTGATCAATTTTTTTAATATCCTGATAAAGACGCATCAATTCGACGGTGCTTACAGAAGGATCCTCGCTTTTTAACGCAGGAAGAATTTGCTTTATCCTATTCTCAAGATAATTGGTATTATCATAAAGTAAATTTTCATCGGATTTATTCACGAGGATTGAAATTGCAGCTGGTCTTGTCCCTCCTCTAGACTGACTGCTAGGTATTATGAAATAATAAATGAACATCGCTAAGTCCGCAATCGATAATGCAATTATTGCCTTCCCATGATGGTCTTCTTTATAATCTCCAAAAAATGATGAAGTCAATGACTGCACTGCAAGATTCATAATTAACTCTTCACCCTCATCAGCTGGCAGATAAAATGCTGGCATGGGACCAAATTCATCATCAAAAATCGAATACACCAGGATTTTTCTGCTCATACTATCGATTCCAACGAAATTCCTAACTAATATGGTGAGATAAAACCATTTAGTACAGATAACTTCTATACCAATTAATATAAAAATTTTCAATTACATTTTTCCTCACTTCTTATTTAATAATCCACAAAAAATCTCTTTGAACGTTCTCATCGTCACTTTAAACAGATGGTTTTATCGCATTAATTTTATATATTTTAAGTACTATAAAGAACATAATGCGGCTTACAGAACGAATTCAGTTGAAAAAATCCACCGCGTTATCTCAGCTCTGCCATAGAGCCAAAAATTTGTATAACTTGGCGAACTACACTATTCGGCAACGATTTTTTAAAGATCGGCATTGGTATCGCTATTACTACTTGAATGGTCTGTTGAATCAGGCCACTGCATACCGCGCACTGCCTATTCAGACCTCTCAACAAATTTTACGATTATTGGATAAAAACTGGAAATCATTTTTCCGTGCAATGAACGATTGGAAAATCAATCCTGAAAAATATCAAGGAGGACCAAGACTCCCACGCTATAAACCGAAAAATGGCGAATCCATTGTGATTTTTACGAATCAGCAATGTCGCATTAAAAATGGCTACCTCCATTTTCCCAAGCAAGTGGTGCCCCCGATGAAGACCCGCTTCGCTGGGCGGTTCCAGCAGGTGCGCCTTCTCCCTAAGGGGACTTATTACATCGTAGAAATCATTTATGATTGTGCTTCGATCTATTTAGATTTACCCAAAGACCGGATTTTAATGATTGATTTGGGTTTGAATAACCTCGTAACTGGTGCAAATAACGTCGGGTTGCCCCCCTTCGTTATTAAAGGCGGGGTCGTGAAATCCATTAATCAATTTTATAACAAAGAACAAAGTCGGTTATCCTCTATTAAAGATAAGCAAATGATTAGAGGGCAAACCATTCGCCTCCAACGCTTGACTTTAAAACGAAATAATAAAATTCAAGATTTTTTTCATAAGGCTTCTAAGAAGATTATCGATTATTGCATTGTAAACGAGTTCGGTACCATTATTATTGGCTATAATGCCGGATGGAAGCAAAATATCAACATTGGCAAGCGGAACAATCAAAATTTCGTGTATATCCCTCTTCAGAAACTGATTCATAAGATTCAATATAAGGCGCGATTGGTCGGCATTGAGGTCATCTTGGAAGATGAGGGCTATACTTCACGCTGTAGCTTCCTCGATAATGAACCGATCAAACGCCATAAAGTCTATTTAGGCAAACGGATCAGTCGCGGGTTGTTTCAAGCCGGTGATGGCACAATTATTAATGCTGATGTAAATAGTGGCTATAATATTGGGCGAAAAGCAATCCCAAATGCCTTTAGCGCGGATGGGATAGAGGGTTTAGGGTTACACCCGTATTCTATGCCTATTTGACACAAGTAGTGGACAGAATTAAATAAAGTTTGTCACAGATGACAGATTTTAATAACCTAGAATCAATCCTAACCTATAAAAAATATCTCTTTTTCAAAAAGTGAGATTTAAGAGGGCTTCTCAATCATGTGAATCAGTATTGAAATTTTTTCGTTTATTTCTTGTTCTCCTATCACTTTTGCAATGCGTCCAATTCCTTGTAATCGATGGATTAAATTATCGAAAAAGCGGAGGAGATCGCCTGAATAAACCTTCAAGTTATACTTTCTCTCCATATGCCGACCTATTTGTTTAGGGGTGAGCCTGTTCGTCATTCGCAAGTCGATCAATTTCTTATTTATTGAAAGAAGCGGGCAATCGCAGTAAGGTGCGTTACCACAATTACAACTAAAGAAAGCCTTCTGCCAAAGAGCAATGGATTTAGCTAACCATGTAAATCTTCTTAGCCGCCTTTTGAACTTGGCAATGGAGGCAGCAATCCCCATAATTCTTCCGGTAATGAACTTATTTGGAAGCTTAATTTTGAATTCGTCTAGAAATATCTTTTTGACCTCATCGGTGATATAGACATTTTCAAAGAATTCCAAATGAATTGCTATATTCAGTGGATCCTCTCCTCGATGGAGCTCTTTAACAATCATCGACCCTTCCTCTACCGAAAAAAAGGATAATGCAATAGCACGTCCAAGAGTCGTGACATGGTATCTACTTTGTTGGACTTCAATTAATTTTCGTTTTTTCAACCCTTGTAATAGTAAATTTATCTCCTCTCGTGCCCCAACTAAATAATTGTAGAATTCCTTAATTCTCGTATCAATTCCTGCTGCAATAGCCGCGAGGACTTGACTTTGAATCAAATCTGAAGTATAATCTAGAATTAAATTTTCGGTGTCGCTTTCTAACAGATCTAGGGCAATTTGATCTTCTGTTTTATTAGATCTATGATAATTTTTTCCAATCTCTACTAGAAGTACAATTTTCCCCCGTTCTTGTCTGCGAAACCTCCCGGCTCGCCCACTCATATTTAGAAACATATTGGGGGTTAAAACTTCAATACCCATCAGGCATGATTCAAATATTACCTGCGAACATGGGGTGTCAAACCCTGCTCCTAGGGCGAAAGTAGTGCAAATCGCTTGGATTAACCCCTGATCGAAGGATAGTTCGATATCCTTCCTATTATTATAGGTCAAACCCGAGTGATATGCAGCTGCATTGATACCCTTTTCACGTAGGAGATTGGCGAGGAATTCACATCTCCAGCGAGCATTGGTAAATATAAGGGTGGAACCATGAAATCCATACCTGCTCACTTGCTTTGATTCATGGCGAGCCAATCGAATTATATTGAAAAATTTATCATATTCTGACTTACACAAAACCAGATGGCGTTCTAGCGGAACCGGGCGCTCGTAGTATTCAGTCGGTTTTAAATGAAGTAGTTTCCCAACCTCTTGGGCGTTCCCGATTGTAGCAGAAAGACCAATGATTTGTGCTTCAGGAAATAATATGAAAACTTTTGCGATTAATCCTGCTAATATTGCACCTCTTTCTTCGTCCTCAAGTGTTTGGATCTCATCAATAATAATAGTCGATATTTTTCCGATGTTCTCAACTTCTTCCTTCCCTTGTCTGAGAAGAAAATCAAACGCTTCATATGAAGCACAAATTATATCTGCGTCATGGATATCCTCATCCACGATAACTAAGTCTTCATCCCCAATATCGATCTTAGACATCCCTACGCGAATTGCTACATTGAATTGCTTATATCTGTTTTTGAAATTTTCGTATTTTTGGTTAACTAAAGCAACTAAATTAGCGAGATAAAGTAATTTCCCCCTCTCTCTCTTGAAAAGGTTTGAAATCCCTGCTAATTCCCCTATCAAAGTCTTCCCTGTTCCCGTAGGGGCTGAGATAAGTAGATTTTCATTTCTTAATAACCCATTTTGAATTGCCAGATTTTGAATAGACAATAAATGAGTAAAATTTTCCTTTTTTAATATATCAAGAAATTTTTGAGGTAAATTATACTTCCTAATATCAAATTCTTTATTCGCATCCCTACTTGCTTTGATTATATCGTATAACGTAAATTCAGGATTCTTACTCGCATCGAATCCCGGCTCAAACACCTTCAAAATCTTATTCACATTATGGTGAAATTTCTTTCTTAGAAGCCCTTCAATTCGATTTAGGAACTTTTTATTTGGTTTAAAAGCTCTGAAAGTACTTTCATCCATGACTTCTTTCATTGCACATTGCAAGCACATTGGAAAGGCCACTTCACGGCTTCGATAATATCTATCAGTCTTTTGAAGGAAGGTAATTTTATTATCCAGCATGCAGAGACGACAGATTTCAATCTTCTTGTATGAAATTTGATAATCATTCAGCATCTCGCAAACGTTATCTAAACTGCGTTTCTCATCTTCTGCAATATAGACGTTCTTAGCTTGCCGTAATAGTTTTATGAAGTCTTTTGATTGAAGAAACTGTGTGCCATGCTGTTTATATTCAATCTTAATCGGGCGTAACCGAGTTTCATTTCTATATTCTAATTTTACACGTAAATTGCGAAAAGCGGTAAGTTTGGAAACCTTCTGTCCTCTTACAGGAAGTTTAAAGAGGAGAACTCGAAGATCTGTAATAGCTTTTTTTGGAGGTAGCACGAGAACATTAAATTTCGAGCGAATATCCTTCACACATAATGCCTTCAAATTTTTTTCTTTAAGGTGAGTTTATTTGATTACTTTTAAATTACAATCACTTTAAAACAAATCCACAACCATCTTAAAATAAATCTGGGGAAAAAGAAAGGAAATATTTTCTTCAAGAAAAAATTCTCTTAATCAATTTTTCAATTGGTTTAACTTGCAACAAATTTCCTTCCCAATCCTCCAAAAAGGGTTGATAAATTACTTCAAGGGCATCAATAAATTTAGTTAACTTCTTTCTATATATCTCATAATATTCATCCACGATTAACGCTGCGATAAGACTTTCTCCATATGAAAAAATTATTTGCTTATCTTGATGATCCATTACTTCAAGCTGTTTTTTCCCTTGAATTAACTCCGTGATCATTTGACTAATGCCGATCAGACTCCCTGCCATGTATTGTGAAACTTGATCGGAATCTACTTTACTTGAGACATCTAAGAAATTATAGTCACAAATGCATGTGCCCGATTTGTGCATTAAAACTATTCTCTCTAGTTTTTTAGCCCAATCCACCTCTTTTAAACTTGGGAGTTGTACAAATACAAATGATATAAGACTTATTCCGAGAAGCATGAAAATATCTCCGAGAAAGCGGCTAAAATAGCCAAAAGATTCTACCATCATATCAATCGAACCGGCGTAACCGAGGCCGAAAGCAAAGAAACCAATAAAAAACCCGTAAATTTTGAGTTTATATTCTTTAATTTGCTTCATTAATTTGGTGATATACATTAATAATACTACAACCAACGGTCCCCAACACGCCGTAACAATATAGACAGGATCTATA
>JABXJU010000394.1 GCA_013375405.1 Candidatus Helarchaeota archaeon | reverse complement strand
CACACCTACGATCGTGCCGGGCTCAATATAATCCAGGGCTGCCCGGGCCGCTGCTCGTTTCATATCCTCCCGGTTCATGGTCTCATTATCGCACCCACAGCTGCCGATACAGGGAGCGGCACTTTCCTACTGACGGCATAAGATAGTCGCTGCCTCTATTACCTGAATGGAACAACCGAATGATCCGGAAAGAAGTCTTTGGGACTATTTTAATGATGGCTGTCCTGTTGATAAAAGTACTGACTGCCAGAGTGCTCCTTTCGTATCGATCTCTTTCCTGCCGAACTTAACAATATCCATAGGCAAATGAACAAATCTTGCATTCCAATTTCCCATAACCATTCTGGTCCTGCCGCTCATAGTAGCATGGACCGCATGTTCGGCTAGAAGTCCACAGTAAACGGCATCTTCGGGGTTCGCGGGCACCGACCTTATTATGTAGCTTGGATCAATATATTTTATATTTATTTCAATGTTTTTTTCTGTAAAATATTCACTAATTTTGTTTTTAAGAAAAAATCCAATATCATTTAGTACTACGTTGCCCGAAGCGTCGTAATTTATTTTTTCATGCTCAAAATGTTTTTGTCCCGCTCCCTCGGCAACAACTATTAAAGCATGTTTAGCGCGTTTCAGTCTTTTTTCAAGTTCCGCCAGCAATCCCCTGGGCCCTTCAAGATCAAAATCTATCTCGGGGACAAGTAAAAAATTAACGTCTTTTTGGGCCAGGGTCGCGTGAGCTGCTATGAACCCGGATTCTCTCCCCATTACCTTGACTATTCCTATTCCATTGGGCGCACCTCTTGCTTCATTATGCGCACATCGTATCGATTCCACGGCTTCCGAGAACGCGGTTTGAAACCCGAAGGATTTCGATGTAAACGGGATATCGTTATCAATCGTCTTGGGTATATTGATAATAGAGATTGCAAGTCCTCTTCTGGTTATTTCCTCTTCAACGCCAATCGAGCCTTTTATAGTTCCATCTCCACCTATAGTAAAAAGGATATTTATACCATAATATTCCAGACCTTCAACAATTTCAACAGGACTCGAACTCCCCCTTGAAGAGCCTAAAATTGATCCTCCCCGATTATGAATGTGTTCCACGTCTTTTACCGTTAATAACAATGGACCCGGGTCGCTGTTTTGATAAATACCTCGATATCCATATCGAAACCCGATAATATTTTTCACATGGTATTGGTAATGAAGTTGCATAAATATTGATCTGATAACATTATTTAATCCAGGACATAATCCTCCACAAGTTACAATACCTGCAACAACTTTATCAGGGTCAAAATAAAGACGTTTTCGTGGTCCAGCTTCTTCCAGCGCAATCATTTTGTCAAGACCAATATTCTGATATCGTGTTAAAAGTGAATTGTAATCCACATCGTAAATAATTTTCCCTTTATCCCTGGTAAAATTTATATTTTTTAAAGGGGACAAGTGAATCGCTTTTCCCAATCTCTTAATCGAAAAGTCAAGATCATTGCTCATATTGTATGCACTCGTTTTCACTAAAAATGCTCCTTGATTATACGATATAGATTGAAATGACAATCAATTTTCATTTTCCCAATTCAATAGGGAAATGTAACACTATGGACAATATAAAATCCAGAGAGTTGATGTAGTGACTGCTCCAGGCCTTGCTATCAGTGGGCCAGGACCAGCAGCGGTGCGGGCCTTGCTGCCCATTTGGGCGTTGGCGAAGATGGTGGACTCCCCGTCGAAGCGGCGTCGCCAGCGCTCCCAGACCGCATAGACCGCGACCCGGTCCGGTTCAGCCAGCGCTATGTAAATCTTTGTGAGGTCTCTGATACCCGTCATTAGAAATAAATCAATTAG
>JABXJU010000126.1 GCA_013375405.1 Candidatus Helarchaeota archaeon | reverse complement strand
TATGTAATTCCAATTGGTATCTTAATTTCTTCTATGAAATAAAAGGAAACCGTTCAAAAACATTTAATAATGTATTTTAAGAAAAAGTACCGACGAAAAAATAACTACGAAATTTCAGACTGGGTTTTTTTTATTTTTTACCCGATTTCGTTTTGATTTGATCGATTAATTATTTTGGGAATTTAGGCCATTTCCCTTCTAGTCAAGACCATAATGTTCCTCGATTTCAGAAATAATGCCTGCGAGTATTGGAGGACATTTCTCCTCAAGAATCTGCTGCGTCCTATCATCTTGGGAAGCGATGATAGGGGCCATCCATTTGAAGAGTTGAGCCATTTTTCGCACTTCTACTTGTTTCTCAATCCCCGCACGCAACAAATCTTTTTTACTTAAAATTACATCCAAAAAGACGTCCATGTGATTAAAAATCATGGCGGGATCGCTCAATTTACTCTTTTTTTCGATTATCAGTTCAGTTATTTTATTACCGAACGTGGCGACGTGATCAATAGCAGTCCCCTTGATAATGAGGGCAAGCCGCTGATCTTTTGCAGCCTGATGAAGCTTTTCACTATGAGGGCTATTATTTGCGATAATTCCGATCCGTTGCGAGAAATATTTCATAAATAGTTCTCCGCCATAATCGGGATCGATTTCCCCATTTTCAACGCCCCTCATAACACGCGTCACTCGTTTTTGCAATGGTTCTGGAAGCGGTACAAATTTAATCCCCATCGATGACATGCTAAGTCACATAATTTCTTTTGATTGATTGGTATTTCTAAATACACAAGATTATTTAAAAATTGTTGGATTATAAAAATAGCAGGAAAATGCTTTTGGTTTGAATGACTTAATAGTGGTTTCTTGGAGAAAATTGAAAATGGGTGAATTAATGAATGGAATTCATCGTATTGATGAAACGGATTATGTTTCCATCTTTCTAGTTGATTGTGGTTCGTATTTAGTTCTCTTTGATACAGGATTTAATCGAAAAGACGGTCCAAAGATACTAGAGTATATAAAGAAAATGGGAAAGCCTTTAGAGCTCATCATTATAACACATTATCATATCGATCATGTAGCAAATATCAAAAAGATTCGAGCAGAAACAGGAGCGAAGCTCGCCTTCCATGAAGCGGAAGCCAGCCATATAAAGCAAACAGCTGATTTGCTATTGACAGACGGACAAAAGTTAGAGGCCTGCGATATGGAAATAATTCATCTGCCGGGACATAGTGCAGGAAATATTTCGATTTACCTTCCGAAGCAGAAAGTAATCATCATAGGGGATACTATTTTTGATGAAAATGGATTAATTGCACCGCCGGAGATGTATTGTGCAGATTATAAGCAAGCACAGCGAATTATTCGAAAATTGTTAGACTATGACTTCAATGTCATCTTCCTTACCCATGGGAGACCGATGATTCAGGAGGCCTATACGAAGGTGGAAAATCTAGTTAAATCGTTGGGCGAGGTATAAGTGTGAATTTGGAAGAGTTCCAACTATTTATTTTCGATTTAGATGGTGTAATTTATTTAGGGAATGAGCCTATTTCTGGAGCACAAGAAGTTCTTGAAAAATTGGCAGAGAGAAAAAAAGATGTATTTTTTCTAACAAATAATTCTACACGAACGCGAACGAAGGTCTGTAAAAAACTTCTGAAGATGGGAATTCAAGTACAGGAAAATCAGATTATTACAAGTGCATATGCTACAGCCCAGTACCTTAATCAGCGTCATCCGAAGGCTACTGTTTATATTATTGGGGAAGAAGGACTCATTAATGAATTTAAAAATGCAGGATTCGATGTAATTTCTGACGAAACAGCAGGAAGTGCAATTGAATTTGTGATTGTGGGGCTTGATCGCGATTTTACTTATCAAAAAGTTGCTTTTGCGTTAGCGGCGCTCAATAAGGGGGCAAAATTTATTGCGACTAATACTGATCCTACCCTTCCAACAGAACATGGAAACCTTCCAGGAGCAGGAACTATGGTCGCCGCCCTCAGTACCGCGGCATATTGTGACCCGATGATAACTATCGGCAAACCAAATCCTTTTATGATTGAATTCATTCTAAAATCGCAAGATATAAAGCCTTCAGCAGCAGTTATTATAGGAGACCGTTATTCAACAGATGTAAAGGCAGGGCTGAATGCTCATATCGGAACAATATTGGTCAAGACGGGAACGGGGATGCAAGAATTGAAGCTAATGCCGGCGTCTGGACCAAAGCCTGATCTAATTTTAGACTCTGTCGCTGACTTACTTCAATATTTATGAGAAAAAAATTATATTTAATAGAAAACTTAAATAAATTCAAAATAAGGTACCTTAACACCTCTCTTGGAGAAATCAATTAGTCAGGAGATGAACTTATGGGTAGAAGAAGACGAACAAAAATTCAGAGGCGACCTAGACCGAAGCTACCTAATATTTTTGACTGTCCACTTTGTTCTAAAAAGACAGTCTCAATCACCTTTAATAAACAGCCTAATTCTTTTAATATTAAATGTAAAAATTGTGGTAAAAGGTACCATTATAACAATCCAACACGAATTCCAGTCAAATTTGGGTGTCCAAATTGCGATGAAAAGAGTGTAACAATTGAGTTCATTGAATCTACTTACTCAATCAGGATAAACTGTTCAAGTTGTGGGGAATCAACGTTCGTTTCTGCCAGAGAGTGGGAAAGCGATCCGGAAAGATTTTCAGTTGTAAAGTTAGTTCCGCGTGGGGCGAAATTAGGATGTCCTAAGTGTAATTTTCGTACAATTTTAATAAATATAACACTGCAAAAAGATTTTGCAGTAGTCCTTTGTGGCGCCTGTGGATTCAAAACCGATTTTCCTGTCACTCCGTTGGATGAAAAAGTTGATGTTTATGGGCAATTTATAGACAAAGTTAGATCCCAAGAATTTATGGAAGAGATGTATTCAAAAGAAAAATTAAAAGCTGAGGCTGAACTAGAAAGCCAGGGAGGAATTCAGGAAACTAATATACAAGAGGCCCAGGGAAGTGAGGAAAAATTCGACACCGAAGATTCTTCACAAGACGAAATATCAGATTGGGATGATTAATTAAATTCCTATTTTTAAAATTTTCAATGAAATAAAAAAAGAATTAGAGGGAAGGTTTAACTATCTCATAAAAAACTCTTGGCCGTCCGCGTCTTTTAGAAGGTACTGAAAATTTTTTAATTTGTTCATCTAGCATTAATTTAACTATTGTATCATAGATAGTAGTTCGAGGAATTCCAGTCTCTTTTGTTAATTCAGACCGAGTAACTGGCCCCTTTTTAGCAATCAATTTGAAAAGATATTCTTTAATATTGATAGCAGGTTCAAAAACTCCCCTTCCTTTATATTCGAAGGTTGCATTTTCTTTGATAGAATTATCCATTTCACTCATCCTTGTTTTTCTTTATTATCAATTTTTTTTGACTTATTTGTTTATTTTTTTAGATATACCCCTATATATAATTTTTGCTTAAACAGGCAGAGAATATAAAACATCAAAATAAATCCCGCACCGATTTCTGAGGATATATAAATTATATTAAAATTTCACATTGAGAAAATCGCAACTTTAAAACCACTCTTTGTCTCTTTTTACTTATTAATAATTCAGGTTTAAATAAGGAAATATTAAACCCTCTTTTTTAGTCGTAACAAATCTTAGCTCCTAAAATTCAAAATTATCGCTTTTTTGTCGTTCTTTTCTAAAAAAAAGGGTAAATTGTCGTTTTATCTATTTAATATATTACTCTAGTACTATACCTATATTTCCAATGAAAAAATTCCAAATCTGAGAGTGTGATTCCTGAAAGTTTTATTTTTTTATCGAACAGACAAAAATACTACTTTTCACTAAGCCATGGAAATCATGTTTTACGATAATGAGAAAAATAAGTACTATACCTAAAATAATAGGGTACTATGAATTTCACTATGTTATGAGAGTGTTATGTATAGAATGGTTGCCCCCATAATTTCTTGTGGAAATAATTTATAAAATTATTAAAATTAGTTGAAAAATGTTATTAGTTATATGATTAAAATTACTCTGATTGTTATGAAATTGAAGTTATTTAAATAGTTTATTATAAAATTTTTTAAAATATTACTTGAAAAAATTAGATAGAAGTTAAGTAAATATTTAGAGGTCTTTTTAATTGATCCATTAGAAATAAAACGGGGTTATTTCCTAAATTATATGATATCTATAGTACTGACGTCATAGGCCGAAAAATTCGTAAAAAGAATTATTATTGTATGAAATCTCAAATTCTATTCCAGGTTACTGGTATTGGTATGAAACTTTTAGACATATATTGAGTCAGTTGTTTCAAAATCTTAATAAAGAAAAATATAAAATTTTTAACAAAAAAGAAATAAGCAAAAAAACGATTTGTTCCAAAAATATCTTAATTGAGGTAGATGAAAGATGCCACCTATAATTGATGTAGATGCGTGCACCGGATGCGGTACCTGTGTAGAAAATTGTCCCTCAGAAGTTCTCGAAGTGCAGGATGATAAAGTAAAAATTGTGAATGCAGATGATTGCGTTGAATGTGGTGCTTGCGAAGAAAATTGTCCGGCTGAAGCGATAAAAATGGAATAATTAAAAAAAACAAAACATTTTTTTTATTTTTTTTCACTCTTTTTCGTACTTAGTTTTAAAGGATTAAAACAAATCTATTTAACGAGAGTTATGATCAAATTAGAGGAATCATGGTTGGCCGATTGAAATGAAGAAATCTGTAATTGTTGTTGGGGGCGGAATTGGTGGAACTGCAGTTGGAGCTCTACTAGCTCATAAGGGATTGAAAGTACAACTTTTCGACAAGAACAGTATTATTGGAGGACGCTGCACAAGCTATCAGAAAGAAGGTTTTACAATAGATGTAGGCGTCCATTTATTTGGCGAAGGCGCGAAAGGACCGCTTCAAAAAGTTACTGAATTAATTGGGATCCCAAAAGCAATGCAGTGGGTTTTATCCCGTGAGCCTCGTCCGCTATTATGTTATAAAGGAGAAACATCAGTCTATTCGCGAATGACGATGGCGCGACTGTTGCCCCCTGGAGAAAGTGAAAATGTTATGAAATTTTTTGCGGATTGTATGTCAATGCGTAAAAAACGAATTAATGAATTATATTATACGGATCTAGAAACCTTTTTGAACCAATATTCAACTGATCCTACGTTTCAGGCGTTTATTGGCATGATTTGTGGGCAATATTTTTGCGTTCCTCCCAATACCGCCTCAACCGGAGAGTTCATTCGGTCTTTCAGAGGAGTTGTTTCTAAACGAGCGAGCGCATACCCCATTGGAGGTTGTATTGCAATTCCTAATGCTTATGTTGAAGGAATTGAAAGGTATCAAGGAACAGTACAATTGAATGCTGAAGTAAAACGTATTATTGTTGAGGATGAAAGAGCTACAGGAATCGAATTACAAGATGGAACTACTTATTTTGCAGATATCATAATAAGCAATGCAGATATCAAGAATACAGTTGAAAATCTCATTGGAGCGAAATTTTTTCCAAAAGAGTATGTTGAACGTGTGAAAAATCTAACATATGCACAACATTGTTTGGCCATCAAAGTTGCACTTGATAAGAAAGTAACAGATCAGAAGCTAATAATGCATATTCATATTGATTATTCGGATTTAGATTCGTATGTTGAACAAATTTACAAGGGGGAAATTCCTGACGAAATTGGGGGAATGATTACAATTCCCTCAAATTACGACCCAAATTTAGCGCCAGAGGGAAAACAATTAATTTTCTCTGGGACAGCGATTTCCTCGGATTGGCGTAATTATGATTGGAAAAAGTGGGGTGAAAGATGTTTAGAATCTTTGTTAAGAGTGATTCCAGAAGCAGACGGCCATGTAATGTGGTATAACATTGATACTCCTGAATTAGTTGAGAAATACGCAGGTGAGGATGGCAATATTATCGGAGTTGGACAAACAGTGGACCAAGTTAAGGATCGGCGTCCATCTCAAATATGTCCACTCAAAAATTTGTATATTGTTGGTTGTGAAGCTGGTGGTTGGGGAATTGGAGCAGAATTAGCGGCAAATAGTGCAATGGAATTAGCAGAAATTCTTACTAAAGAATAATTTAACTAAAATTTAATTCCAATTTTCCTTAATCCTTTTTTGACATGCGGATATAGGATAAGCGATTCGTATTCTAGCTCATTGACTAAATTAGGGCTAATTTTTTGAAGTTGATGAATCAAAAAATTATAATCTGGTTCTGAACAAAAATCGGTAATAATTGAGGCGTGACATGAGATTTTATGTTTAATCAATAATTTAAGGGCCTCTAATGGATAATAATAGGCTGCAGGAATTGCCCCTGTGACTTTTGAAAATATTTCAGGAGTGCCTGCTTTTAAAGCAACACGAATATAAAGATTTGTGAATTCTTTAAGTTTTTTCACATAATTTTCTTGCGATAAGAGCATACCATTCGTTTCCAAAATGAAAGTACATGGAAAATCATCTAGAAATTTTAATAAAGCCACCAAATGATCTTCTCCAATGGTCGGCTCTCCTCCAGATACTCGTAATTGATTAAAATTCGCTTTCTGAGCTATTTGAACTAATTGTTGTCCAACTTGTAAGGGTGAATAAAACTTTCCAATATTTTGAAAGCGATAACGGATCTTTGGATTGACCCAACAAAAATGACAGTGCATATTACATCCAACTACATCTGCGGTGCTAATGCCCCCGTAATACTTAGCCCCTCGAAAGCGATAGTATTTTTTCAAAGTTCTATTTTTAAGAATGTGGGATTCGATCCTTGAAGAAAGTTCTATTGGATCATACATTGAATCACAAGAATCATCCAAAGAGTCTATTCAATAGATTCGGACGTAATTTCGATTTGATGAGGCCTAGTAAATCCTACGGTCATCATATTTTCACTGATTTTCGATGTAATATCATGATACCCATACTCTTTCATGATAGTGACGAATAGAGAACGAGCTATTTCCATTTTAACTATATCAGTCTTCTTAAAAATTAAAATGACTTTATTATTTTCTTGAATAAGACTAATCTCTTTTAGATCAAGTAATTGTGGAATAATTTGATTCCCAATTTGTTCCATCGTATTCAAATCATTTTTAGCAAGATGTTTCATGGCATGTGCAACTTTAATACCCTGTTTATTAAAAACCTCACAAAATTTGTCCGGATCAAGTTCATATAGCGAATTCGTCAAATCATTATATTCATCAACGGGAACAATTCGTAATTTTTGAAAACGTTGATTTAAATAAGCAATAAAATTCTGAATATATAAGGGATCTAAAATAGTCGGATCGTCTTCACCCACATAATAAAAATTTACACTTAAACGCCTAGAATCTGTCTGATGGTTTTCTAATTTCCATCCCCATTTTCCTAGTATCACGATAAGCCCTTGTAAAACAAATTTTGTTAGACTCGGTGTTCTGCATAAAATATTGAGCATAAATGTATTTTTATTATTGTTAGAGTCAATAGTAATTTCTTCTGCAAAATTTATATTCCTTAATGTATCCGCACAAAATGTCGCAATTTCTTTTGCAGTTTGTGGTTGTTTCCATTCACCCGCTGTCACATTGGCAAAATGATAGGCAACAGTTATTGGAAGCATATAATGGTCAAATAGATTTTCTCCAAGCCAATCTAGAAATTGAGAACTAACAAGTAAAAATCCCTTCTGCATTAAATAGGGTTTCATAAGTTGTTCAGTATCTTGAATATAAGAGAGAATTCTTTCCTCGATTTTATCTTTCTCTTGAGAATACATTTCTGGAGTAAGCCATTTAAGAATGATATCGTGTTGGAAAAGCTCAATATCAAAAGTGAAACCGAAGGATTCTAAATATCCCATGAATCCAGTCAGTACAAAAAGGGGGAGGTCTTCAAGAACATTAACACGGGCAATTATCTTTTTTGTGAATCGATCTACTTGGATTTCCTTAAAAAATCGAGTTCGTTTTTTCCATTCTTCTGCCATTCCTAATAAATTTTCGTAGTTATTTTCAGGAATAGGTCTGAGAAAACTGAGATATTTTTTTCCAAATTCATACGTTTTCTTCCTGGATCGAATTAACAATTCTCGGGCAGTCAGTTCCCCTCGAAGGTACTTGACTAATTCTTGGATGTTATCAGCCGTAAATGTAACAACATTTAATAATTTTTGGTATTTATCAATTTGTTCAGCTTCAAACTTAATTTCACAATTGTCACATGAACCTACTGTTTCAAATTTTTCTAAAGATTCTATTGCATATTCGAAAGCTTTGGTCATTGATCCATATTTATCGCCCAGTTTCCCTAGAATTTCCTTATGTTTTAAATCGGTGACAATGTGGACATGTTCTTTCTTTGGCAAGAGGAAACACTCCATTTGTTTATGTATACTATTGTACAAATTTTATGAACACCATGATCAAATATGTATAAAAAAATTGTTCAATAAGAATTGAGTAAATTCATTTTATTATTTGAACAAATAGAAATGAAGGGAATTCTAGCTTTTAATGAGTTATTAATTTAAATACTTTTAACTTAGGGATACATTTTCAAAACAAGTTGATGTCCTTACCGATGTGGAGTTTATATTTATTTTTAGGTAAACAGAATTAGTGCCCAGAATTTAGTAGTTCTCTATCTAGATAAGTCCGTGATTACATGGAAATGAAATTTAAATCTGAAATGGAGCGGAAGTCATTAGAATCAAAACGTAATATAGTAAAGGGTGTAGAAAATAAATTTAATCAAGTAATCAAGAAGAAAATAGGGGACTTACTCATCGAGGAAATTTCTAGATTTTTGGGGAATGGAAGTTTTAATTCAGAGCACTTAAAAATTCTTAACATACCTCGATTTTTTAAACCTATTTTTAAATTTTTCAATAATAATCAATTGCTTCTTGAATCAAGTCTATTGTATATAATTTATAGTTTGGATATTATGAATCCAGAAATGCAGGAAATCTATGATGGAAATTTGTCAAGAATTGAATATAAGAGAAATGAACTAATGGAAATAAAGGATTTACTATGGATAGATGTGGATACAACTGAAGAATTTGTGTGTCAGTTTAATTTACCTTCCTTTATTTTGCCAATTTATCCAGTTTTAGAAAAAGAATTTCAAAATCTTCTAATTTTTGGCTTATTAAAAATATTTGAATGGTTAAATTTATTGAATACAAAAGTAAGTTCTTTAATTCCGAAGTATGAACAAAATTTTGCAGAAATACTCCAAACAATTCTTTAAAAAATGAAATTAGAAAGAGAAGAAATTAATTTGAATTTTAAATGAATAGGTCTAGAAACCGCGACATTCTGTTCCAAGATTTGATTTCACAAGCGCTTTAAATTCTTCAATTTTTTCTTGAGGATTACTCGGTTTTACTATTTCAAGAGCTTGTTTGAAGTAATTCATAGTTAATTCACCCGCATTTATATCGGATCTAAGGAGTAGCATTACTGCTACACGGCATAAATTTTCTAAATCTGCTCCAGAATATTGTTCTGTTTTAGTTACTAAAGCTTTAAGATCAAGATCTTTTATAGGCATATCTTGAGTGTAAATTTTTAATATTTCAAGTCGAGCATTATAATCAGGTAGGGGTACATAAATCAATCGATCAAACCGCCCCGGTCGTAAAAGTGCAGAATCTAAAATATCAGGCCGGTTAGTAGCGGCAATGAGTACTACTTGACTTCGTTCTTGTAAACCATCAATCTCACTTAACAATTGATTCACTATAGTTTCATTTACTTTCGAACCTGCAAATTCACCCCGTTTAGACGCAATAGCATCTATTTCATCAAAAAAAACAATTGCAGGAGCTGCTTGACGTGCCTTACGAAAAATATCTCGGATGGCTCTTTCGGACTCTCCAACCCATTTTGAGAAGATCTCTGGTCCGCGGACGGGAATAAAGTTGGCTTCAGTTTCTGTGGCAATTGCTTTTGCTAATAGCGTTTTTCCAGTTCCAGTTACTCCGTAAAGTAAAATACCACTTAAAGGACGTATCTTGAATTTTTTAAAGATATCAGGTCGTTTCAAAGGGAGTTCTACAGCTTCTCTCAATTCCTGTTTAACTTGTTCTAATCCTCCAACTTGCTCCCATTTCACATTTGGAATTTCGAGAAGAACCTCACGCAAAGCAGAAGGTTCAACAAGTTTCATAGCAGCTTCAAAATCATCACGTGTTACTTTTAACTCAAATAAAATTTCAGGGGGAATTATTTCTGTTTCGAGGTCAATTTTAGGAATGACTCGACGAAGGGCATACATAGCAGCTTCTCTACAAAGCGCTGCGAGATCAGCTCCTACGAACCCATGAGATCGAACTGCATATTCGTGAAGATTAACATCTTTGAGGGGCATTCCACGTGTATGAATTTGAAGAATTTCAAAGCGTCCTTCCCTAGTAGGTACTTTAATTTCAATTTCCCGGTCAAAACGCCCTGGACGTCGCAAAGCAGGATCTATTGCATTGACACGATTTGTCGCTGCGATGACCACAACTCGCCCTCGAGTCCTTAAACCATCCATGAGCGCTAAAAGTTGAGCAACAACACGGCGCTCTACTTCTCCTGTTACATGTTCTCGTTTTGGAGCAATAGAATCAATTTCATCGATAAAAATAATACTTGGAGCGTTCTTTTCAGCGACATTAAAAATTTCTCGAATTTTTTTCTCACTTTCTCCATAAAATTTACTCATAATTTCGGGACCATTTATAGGATTAAAAAAAGCTTCAGATTCATTTGCTACTGCTTTTGCCAATAATGTTTTTCCACATCCTGGCGGGCCATGAAGTAATACTCCCTTAGGTGGTTCAATTCCAAGTCGCATAAACAATTCAGGATGGCGTAAAGGTAATTCAATCATTTCTCTTACTCGGAGGATTTCTTCCTCAAGGCCTCCTATATCTTCATAGGAAACGAGCACTTCTTTAAATGAAACATCTTCTGGAACGCGCTTTAATACTTCTATTGTTGTGGATCGATCTACTTTCACTAAACCTGAGGGAAAGGTATTAACAATAACAAAAGTAATCTCTGCAAGTGTGAAGGAAGCAGTTTCTTCACTCAATATCTTAATGAAATCTCCCCCTCTTACAGGTTTATCCATTAGATATTCTTTTAAGGTATTTTGTATAAATTGGAGGTCATTAATTTTATATTCTTTTTGAGTTGCAGCGATGATTAATTTTCTAGCCGATTTTAAAGAAACTACCTTACAATTTACCATTTCACCTAAACTAGTTCCGGCATTTCCTCGTACGAGTCCGTCCATACGAATTATTCCCTGTCCGCGATCCTCTTCTGAACCTTGTAGCGCAATTGCGCCAGTAGTTTTATTACCAAGGATTTCCAAAAAGGCCTTTTCTGGAATATCCATTTTTTGCATTATTTCTGGGTCAACTCGAACTCTAATTTTTCCTACATCTTCTTGAATACCTTCAGTTACTCGAAGAGAAACTTCTTTTACCGTAGTCATTACGATATCTGCTCCAATTCACGACTTTTAGGAATATACAATTTTGTGTAATCATCTTTTGATATATATTTATAAAAAATTGAGATAAATTTTTCTTTATTTTTAAAAATTTCTAACGAGAGTGGAAATAAGAAGTTATTGTATTTAAATCTTCCAAAAAAATAGTTAAAATATGTAAAATATTTTTGAATGGTGAATTAAATGAAATTATATTCGTTCAATTTGAGAACTGAGTATGGTTGTTATATGGTTTCCACTAGATATCTGCATATCACTCCGATGATATAAGAATTTTTAAAGTAAAAATTAGTAATACATTATTGTTGAGTATAATTTCCTCTGGAACCTAGAAAGTGATGTTTGATGAAACTAAAACTAAAGGAATTCATTTTAGAGAATGAAAAAGGTGGAAAGGTACGGTTATCTTTTGATGGATCCTTTTCTCCAGAGGAAATAAGTAAAATACTCGGGAAATTACAGGATGACGACACCAGTTCTGAAGATAATTCTCAACTTGAGGGCAGCCCAGAATTAAACTCCAATGTCGATTATGATTCTTTAAGTATTCGAGAAAAGTTAGAGTTAATTGTAAAGCAAATAAAACATGGATGGTTTAC
>JABXJU010000393.1 GCA_013375405.1 Candidatus Helarchaeota archaeon | reverse complement strand
AAACAATTCTCGCAGTTTCTCATCTCTCAGACGGAAAGCACTGGTGAGATACCGGGTATAACTTTCTTTAATCTCTTGCGTTAATCTTAATGGATCGATGGGCATGCTTATCACCGTTTATTAAACTATCAAGTGCATTCTTAAATTCCTCTGGGCATGTTTGCTGAAGCAAAGCTATTCTTCTCTTCCACTTCTTTTGCCCTTTAATTGGGGTTTTATCACCGCAAGCATCTATGATAAACTTTATAAGCGCCAGACTCCGTATCACAAAGGTTCTTTTATACATACTATTGTTCCTTTTAGTCCTTTTTTTAGTTTTAATCTCTTGGTAATAAAGTTGGAGTGCTTCTTTGCAGGCGAGTTTCTCCTTCGGGTAAATAGCTTTTATTCTACGAAGAATAAAACAAACCTTTGGTAAAGAAAGTGTATTTATCAAATCATAAGAGACAATCTTAGACGGTGAAGGTTTTTGGACAACCCGCTTGGCATCAAAATATAGAATATCAGGTGTTCCTAATAGTTTATAATCCTTTGTCCTGCGGATTTCTATCTTTAAACTTAACACATTCTTATTTCGCTTTATTGTATCATAGAATTGGTTCAGTTCCAGACTATAATTTATTCCTTGTTGGATAAATTTTCCTTCCTGTAGCCTTTGATTATTTGTTTCAAGTATGGATGAAAGGTCATATCTGTTATTGAAATCGTCGGTGCAAATAAAAAGATAAAACGATTCACCATATATCAACTCATCTCTTTTTATATTTTGAAGTTTTCCGTTCCAAGCTTTTTGCTTTGAAGTTTTCCATTTTAATCTTGGTATAGTTATTTGAAACTTTGTATCAGTTTCTGGGTTACCCTTTTTGGTAATGGAAAAACGGACTGTATTCTCTTCGGGGCGAAGTTCAATTTGGTAAGAATCGCTTTCTATGGGTTCTACTTTTCGGGCTGCTCTGCAGTTCAACGCCCACCCTTCACCACTAACCTTAACCTTGATAAATTCTGACTTATGTCCCTGGTGTGGATTAGGAATGATGAGTTCTTTTGGATAATTTAACTCGATAAAAGGTAGCCAGCGGAAGAATAATGTTTCATCAGGTATTCTGGTATCTTGCGGACAAATATCCACTTGGAATTCTCCGCATTCGCAAGGTAGGTCATTAGGAAGTTTTAAAATTAAGGGTCCAACACCATCCCAATTTTCGGTAATGATTCGGTATCCCGCTATTTTATTTTGAATCCAAACTGTCCACCTATATGGATTTTCCCTTGGTGCTTTTATTTTAAGGGTCTCACCTATTAAAAGAGGCATCTCACTCTTAAAATCATCTTCGATTACCTGTCCTTCAATCGAAAAAGTTGGTTCGCAAGATAGTATAGTTTCCTTGTTGGTTTTTGTATTTTTTATAGCCAGTTCATTCATTTCCTTTAAGTTGACACGGAATGGTCGATGCTTCTCCCATATCCATGTTTCTTCAGTTAAGTAGTTGGACTCAATTTCTAATTTAAAGTCTTCGTGAAGGAGCAACCAAACCATTCTATTGGGAAGAGGGTTAATGTTTCCGTCCTTGTCATAAAGATAATACATTCTACCACGATTGTTTCCTATAGCAGCAAAGGCATAAAGATTTTCATTGTTATGGTTGTAACTGTATGTTCTACCTTGAAGTTCATCAGGAAAAACAACCCGAAAACTCTTTAAAGACCTTTCTAACTCTGTTCTCTTTTCTTCCACTTTTACAGTACCTTGATCATCACTGCTGACCTTTACAAAAATGCTCTGTCCTTCTCCATTTAGTTCCAGTTTATAATTTAGTTGTTGTGGAATATTGCTTGCTGTGCTGGGTTTAAATTGTTGCTTCGGTATGATAAGGAA
>JABXJU010000392.1 GCA_013375405.1 Candidatus Helarchaeota archaeon | reverse complement strand
CATGCTTACTCCGCCAATAGGATTCGATTTTAACCTTCTTTATAGTATAATAATCGGCGCGCTCTTAATATTCTATTGCTTTCGTTTTTATAAAGTTAAAACGAACCTTATAGAACGAGTTGAAAAATCAGAGAAAGATGTCCATGTTGGAGCGAGCACACGATTGAACGAAACGTTCATCTTCCAACTAATCTTTGGAGCCGCAATGATTATATTTCCCTTAATTTACATGCTTACTCCGCCAATAGGATTCGATTTTAACCTTCTTTATAGTATAATAATCGGCGCGCTCTTAATATTCTATTCGTTTCGTTTTTACCGTGTTAAGACTAATCTTATCCATCGAATTGAAGAGCACTCTAAGTAATAATCCTTTTTTTACTGAATGAATACTAAATAAGGTGATTTGATGAAATTCCAAATAAATAAGACTGAGTTAGAATTGATTCAAAGTGATTTAACCGAAGAAAGCACTGACACCATTGTGAATGCCGCCAACGCACGCCTAATCTTAGGGGGCGGTGTAGCAGGTGCTATTCGAAGGAAAGGCGGTCCAACCATTCAAGAAGAGTGCAATAAAATTGGTGGGACTTTTGTAGGCGGCGCAGTTATCACTACAGGTGGCAATTTAAAGGCAAAACATGTGATTCACGCTGTAGGTCCCCGTATGGGGGAAGGAAATGAAGACGAAAAATTAAAAAACGCTACCTTGAACAGTCTGAAAGTCGCAGATGAAAATAATTTAAAATCAATTGCATTTCCAGCCATTTCCACTGGGATATTCGGATTTCCCCTTGATCGATGTGCAACTATTATGCTTTCAACCGCGATTGAATATCTTTCCAAGAGTACTGGCCTTGAAAGAGTAGTTTTTTGTTTGTGGGGTAAGGAAGCTTACTCCGTTTTTGAGTATGAATTAAAACAACAAATGAAAAAAACTTGAATTAATTGAGGTAGAGATTTTGCATCCATTAGCTGAGGAACTGAATGAGATAATCAAAAAAGGAAACCTTCATATTTATGAAATGCTTTCTGAATTGGGCAAGAAACTTTATTTTCCAAAGGGAATTTTAAGTCAGTCCGGAGAAGCCAAGAAATCCGCTCATAAATACAATGCAACGGTCGGAATTGCAACCGAAGGAGACCAACCCATGTACCTCCCATCTGCGTTTAGGTGTTTTAACGAATTATTGCCCAAAGAATTATTTGTTTATGCACCCGCTTCAGGTATTCCACGTTTGAGGGAAAAATGGACAGAAAAAATGATCCAAGAAAATCCATCTCTTAAAAACAAAAGTTTCAGCACACCTGTAATAACTAATGCACTCACTCATGGTTTAAGCATTGTAGCGGATCTATTTACTAACCCTCATGACAAATTAATTCTCCCTGATAAGATCTGGGGAAACTATAAATTGATATTTGGCGTTCGGAAAGAAGTTGATATTGAATATTATCCTTTTTATGATGAAAAGAATGGATTTAATGTTATAGGTTTTCAGGAAACATTAGAAAAATGTTCATCAACTGGGAAATTAATAATACTTCTGAATTTTCCCAACAACCCCACAGGTTACTCCATATCAAAAACTGAAGCCCAAAAAATTGTTGAAATTCTTCAAGAAATCGCGAAAAACGGCTGTAAAATCATTCCTATTTTAGATGATGCCTATTTTGGCCTCTTTTATAAGGAGGAGACCTTAAAGGAATCGCTTTTCGGGTCGCTTGCTAATTTAGATAAGCGGTTATTAGCAATAAAAATTGATGGGGCAACAAAAGAAGAATTTGTTTGGGGTTTCCGAGTCGGCTTTATAACAGTTGCATCTGCAGATACTCCTAATGAAGTCTATACGGCATTGGAAAAGAAAATCATGGGGGCCATTC
>JABXJU010000125.1 GCA_013375405.1 Candidatus Helarchaeota archaeon | reverse complement strand
AGGTTGTTCCTCTTTTTTTTCCGGAATTTCAATAAATTTGGCTCTGATAGCCTCTTGTTGAAGCTTATAGATCTTCTTAATTCCTTCTAATCCCAAGTTCATTGCTTCTACAAATTCATCTTTGGTCATTTTTCCGTCGAATTGAAGTAGTGTTATTTTATTACTTTGTGGCATAATGGCTATAGGCAAATCTGCTTCCCCCTCTTTATCTTCAACATCACTCAAATCAAGTACAATTTTCCCATTAATTTTTCCTACTGCAACTGCAGAAACAAGATCTCTCTGTGCAATTCCAGCATCAGCAATGGCTAATGATGCTGCATTAATACAAGCACACCTTGTCCCTCCGTCTGCAGCCAAAACTTGAATAGATACATCTATCAAAGTTTTCGGATAATAATTAATAAAAACTGATGGGATTAATGCATTGCGAATTACCATTGATAATTCCACTTCTCTTCGACTGGGTGCTGGTGATTTTCTTTCATCTACAGAAAAAGTTGCCATTCGGTATAAAGTACGAATAACCATCTCATTAGGATGTGCTATATGTCGTGGTTGTACTTTTCTTGGACCATAAACACCTACTACTATTTTATTTCCTCCCATTTCGACATAAGCAGAGCCATCACAATTTGGTAGAATACCTAATTTGAAGGAAACAGGTCTTAAATCATTAAATTTTCTTTTATCCATCCTCAATCCATTTTTATCTATTAATCTCTCTGGAGGTTCAAATTTTATCAATGCCATTTAACTCACCTCAAGATTTTTCATTTCTTCTTGAATTAATTCCTTCACTCTATCTGTTAAACCAGATGTATGGGCTTCCTTCTCTATTTTACGAATCAATCTTTCAATTAACAGTTCAATTTCGAGTGTTTTTCCACTCATCCATACTCGCCCATTTTGTCCAATTATCAACCTACAATTTGTTTCATTTTTTATCAGGTTAATCATTGAACCCTTTCTCCCAATTAATCGGGGAACTTTTGCCGGAATAATTTCTATTATCCGACCTCTTCTTAATTTCCCTAATCCCCTTCCTTTTAAGGATAATACTGGATCTCTTGTACGATTAAAAGCAGTTATTTCTGCAGCTATTATGTCTCCTACTTCAAAATGTCTTCGAATATCATCTTTCAATGGATTAAAAGATCGATCTAAAACGGTAGATGCATGAAGTGTTGCCGTATACGCAGAATTAATGTCAATTTTCCAAGATACTATAGTGGTATTTATTATCTTACCAATTACAAGATCTCCCACTTTAGGGATTTACGTCATCAATTATTTTGATATATACGCTCCCTGAAGGGGGATTACTGTAATATAATTATTTCTAAGTTCAGGCAATCCTATGATCGATGCTTTAATCAACCCCTTATCCTTATAAGTGCCGAAACCTGCCCTATATTTCCCTTCGGCAAGGTTTTCTCCGGGGACTACAATTTTTTTCTTCTCAAAAAATATACTCATTAAAAACACCTCAATATTTTCCTTAGTATCCAATTTTAAAGTTTTTTAACTTCTAAACGACCTTTTGTAAGTTTTTTTAACTGGTCAAGTAATTTTGGCTGTAAGCCTGCTGCCATTTCTAAAATCGCAATCCAATTTCCGTCTGGTTGCCATTCATCCTTGGTGATCGTTCCTATTCGTATTATTATTTGATAGGATTTCGCCTGATATTTCCCAGGCACTTTTATGGCAAATGTTATTTTCTCTAATCGTATGGGAATTATTGGTTCTAAATCCTTAACAATAGTTTTCACTTGAGCTTCTACATTTTCCCAAGGATCAATAGACACTTTGATTTCTTCTAAAGCGCGTTCAATTCGAGGAGGTGGGTGCGGAAGTCCGGTCTGTGGATTAATTGCGTTTTGGGCTATGTAGGTAACTACTTGCTTTCGTTTTTCTTCAACCATTTTCCGTCTTTGTTCTGTAGTAAGCTGAATTTCTCCTTCAAGTAGGATTTGCTTAGCAATGTCTATGGTATCAACATTACCAAAAACATTTTGAATTGATTCATCCGTTGCTTTTTTTCCTCTTAGCGCGTCTTCAAAAATAATGTATCCAACTAATATGTCTCGTATATCTATTTCTTTCCCATCACGGAAATCCCACGCCAATTCTGGCTTTACTAGGATTTCGAATCGTTCTCCGTCTGTTTCATATCTCGCCCTGACTGCATCGCCGATGTCTACTCGCGCTCTCCCGCGCATACCTACCATTCATTTCACGTGCCGCTATCATTAACCTGATTGATATAATTCTCCATTTCTTTAAGAGAAAGGCGTTCAAATTTTTTGGTATCCGTTTTAATGATTGCAATTTCAGCTTTTGTCGGATCTAAATCGGCCTCGATTACCTTTTTCAATGCCTTCAGAGCTATTACGATGATTTCATCTATTGATTTGCTTTCGTCATACTCGTTTTCTAGTTCTTCACGGACCGTTTGGGCACCTGACCCAATAGCTTGAGCCCGATAACCCCAAAACGCACCAGACGGATCTGTCATAAACAATTTCGGAGCATCATCAACTCCTGCAACTAATAATGAAACTCCAAATGGACGAACTCCTGCGTGTTGCGTGTATAATTGCTTTAAATCACAGATTTTTTTTGTTAACATTGGGATGCTTATTGCTTCATTATAATAAAGTCTGTTAACTTGTGACTGAATTCTAGCATTATCAATCAAAACTCGTGCATCCGCAGTCAATCCCGCAATGGCAGCTCCAACGTGAGCATCAATATCAAAAATCTTTTCAACCGATTCAGGTTCTTGTAAATTTAATACTCTTTTTTCAACTGCTAATACAACTCCATCTTTACATCTAATTCCAATTGCAGTTGTTCCTCTTCGAACCGCCTCAATTGCATACTCAACTTGAAAAAGTCTGCCATCTGGGGAAAATATTGTTATAGCTCTATCATAACCAAGACCCGGTGGAGCAAACATAAAACCACCTCTTTTAAAACTATCCTTTTTCTTATTGTCCTATTTTTAGAAAATTTTTCCTATATTTCAAATTTTCTCTGTATCCAACTATTATCTTTTCTAAGTTCTTCAACTAACTCATTTCTTCCGCTGAAATAGCCTGAAGAACTTAAAATCTTGTTCTTCTCTTACAAATCTCCTATAAAATTTTCATTTATTTGAAATATATTATTAAGCACTTTTCAAAATAAGCACTTAAATTTATCTCAAAGTAAATCAAAATAATAAAATAAAAAGTTCTTTATAAAAGTTAATTCTTTAAAAAACTAATAACAAAAAAATCAAAAAAAAAGGATTGTGTAAGAAATGGGTGATTTGGATGCTGTTATCGAAAAAATTCACGCAAGGTGGATTTTAGATTCAAGAGGTAATCCAACAATAGAAACTGAAGTTTTTGCAAATGTACAAAATCTTTTTGCCCGCGCAGCAGTTCCATCAGGGGCCTCTACTGGAACTCACGAAGCACTTGAACTTCGGGATAATAATTCCGAATTCAAAGGGAAAGGCGTAAAACAAGCAATCCAAAATGTTAATCAAAAAATTGCCCCAAAATTGCTAGATATGAATGTTTTCGAGCAAAACAACATCGATAAAACAATGATTGAGCTCGATGGAACTCCCAATAAAGCTACTTTAGGGGCCAATGCTATTCTATCTGTCTCACTTGCCGTTGCAAAATTAGCAGCGAAAGTTAAAAATGTACCTCTTTATAAATATGTATTTGAGCTTTCACATACGATATCATCGAATGTATACTTACTTCCCATTCCAATGGCTAATATTATAAATGGCGGGAAACACGCGGGAAATGACCTTGCTATTCAAGAATTTATGGTATTACCTATTAATTTCAAAACATTTCACAAAGCAATTCAAGCGACGAGTGAAATATATCAATCTCTTAAGGAAATCCTAAAGAGAAAATATGGAAAAACTGCTATTAATGTTGGTGATGAGGGTGGATTTGCGCCTAATTTGAATAAAAGCCAAGAAGCTTTTGAAATTCTTATATCAGCCATCGAAAATGCAAATTACACCCCAAAAACCGATGTAATTTTTGCAATTGACGCAGCGGCAAATGAATTTTATACAAATGGAACCTATCAAATCGATGGAAAACAGTTAAATCCCGGAGAATTAATCGACTACTACCAAAACCTTGTAAAATTATATCCAATTGGCTCTATTGAAGATCCTTTTCAAGAAGACGATTTTGAAAATACCGCTGAACTAACGGATATCCTTGGATCTAATGTAATGATTGTAGGGGATGATCTATTTGTTTCCCAAGAAAAAAGACTTCAAGTAGGAATTGATAATAAAGCAGCTAATTGTATATTACTTAAAGTTAATCAATGTGGCTCCTTATCTGAAGCAATATCCACGGCAAAATTGGCACTTTTCCGCGATTATAGAGTGATTGTGAGTCATCGAAGTGGTGAAACTGAAGATACATTTATTGCTGATTTAGCTGTAGGATTGAATGGTGGTTTAATTAAAACAGGTGCTTCTGCTAGAAGCGAGCGGACCTGTAAATATAATCAACTCCTCAGAATTGAAGAAGAGTTGGCCGCTCAAGCTGTTTATGCAGGAACTAAAGTAGATAAGAGTAATTTGATTTTCAATGATTAATACTAACTATAGAACTGCTTGGATTGATTATCTTCAATCATTTTTTTGAAAAAAAATACTGGAATTCAAAATGAAATCATCTGAAAAGCAAAAAATTTGTAGCAAATGTAAAAAACCTATAGTATTAATCTCCTTCTGGGATGGGGAGAGAAAAGTTCATGAATATAGCGTATGTAGTTGTGAAACTAAATGATTATATAAAAGAAAAAACGACAAATTTTTGAAAACCAAATTTCTTAGAGTAATTGGGTATGTCATTTCAAAAAAAAATAGTTCCACGAAAAAAACTTGAAATTCTATTACAACAAATTGTAGATTTTGTAGATCCTAAACCTGAATTAGAGCAATATCCTATTACACCTAGAGGAGCTTCCATTATTCTATCTATTATTGCAAATACATTCAATGATATTCAGAATAAAATTGTAGGCGATCTAGGATGCGGAACCGGAATATTGGCTATAGGTGCCGCATTATTAGATGCTAAACAAGTTATTGGTGTGGATATTGATCAACGACAATTAGATATAGCAGCTCAAAATGCTAAAAACCTACAGGTAAATAATAAAATCAAATGGTTAAGAATGGATATTCAAGAATTTTCACAATCCCTTGATGTCATCATACAAAACCCTCCCTTTGGTGTTCAAATGAGGCGTGGTATGGATGTCATCTTTTTAAAAACAGCTATCAAAAATGCTAAAATTATTTATTCCCTTCATAAATCAGGAGAAAAAAATCAAAGTTTTTTACGAAATCTCATCCAAAATCAGAATGCCCTTGTTGATGCAATCGTTCCTATTCAAATATTGATTCCTCATCTCTTTAATTTTCATAAAAAGAAACAATATCCTATTGAAGTAGATCTTTATAGAATTATTTCTGGTCTGTAAAAAAATTAAAAACAAGATATGGACTTAAAATAGGATAAAGATTTAATCTAGAAGATACAAAAAAGCAAGACTAGTTGATGAAAAAATTGGTAGAAAGCAAAAATGAAATAAAAGTAGGCGATTTTGTCCTTCCTGGGCAAAAAATCGGTGTAATAGAAATGTACATGCCCGGACCAGGAACTTACGAAGAGAATGGAGTAATTTATGCGACAATACCTGGCAGTTTGCACATAAATCAACGAGAAAAAAAGGTATATATTGTCCCAAGACAAGATAAACCTTCCTTACCTAAAACAGGAGATGTGGTTATTGGTCGCATTAGTATGGTCCGAAAACAGATGGCTATCGCTGACATTACTAACATACGCGGATTTCATCCGACAACCGATTTTGAAGGTATGATTCATATCTCTCAAGTTACGAAAGGGTACCTTGATTCCCTCTCAGATGCTTTCAAAACTGGAGATCTTATACGAGCTCTTATTACAAACGATGAAGTAATACCCTTCCATATTCATACCTCTACTCCTAACCTTGGAGTAATATTAGCCACTTGTTCAGAATGTGGTGACGTGCTAAAACTCGAAGGCCACCGATTACAATGTCCAACATGCAGAAATATTGAACGCCGTAAGGTAGCTAATGATTACGGAAAATACGTCTTTTAAGCCAAATCTCTTAATTTATTAATGAAGATTGGATTCGTTTAATTAATTGAATTGCATATCGCACACTTTCATGAGGTCCTGTGACTGTAATCCGTACCTTATCCTGTTTTACCATTAAACGTAAATTCACCATTGTAACCTTCTTTCGAACTATTTCAAGAAATTCTGTCCTCTTTTCTGGATCCCTCAGATAAAACGCTAATTCCTTTTTTCTGGTTTTCGCCAAAAGATTAGGCTCCATTTACGTCCTATGTTTCTATTTCTTATAATGAAACCTAAGTTTTAGTATTTTTGGGGGAATAAACTTTTAAAATGGTATTTGATTTTTCTTATCGAGGTTTAGATAAAGTTGAAGTTAGAAATCTTGAATCAGGTGGAAAACGAGCTGGAAATTCGCATTTTGGAGGAAGGGCATACTCTAATGAGCTCCTTACGCAAAGAGCTTTTTAATGATCCTGCTGTAATTCATACTGGTTATATGGTTAAGCATCCACTCATCAAAGAGGTGCGTTTTTACATAAAAACAAAGAAAGATAAAAGTCCCTTAAAAGCGTTACAAGACGCTTTAAAAAGACTTGAAGCAAAACTCGAAGAATTTGAAACTAAATTCGAAGAAGTTACGTCAGAAAGTTAAAAAATAATTAATTTATTATATATATTTTATTCATTATTTGAATCTTTTACGAATTTCTAGGAGGAGTGCAGTGAATGCTTGTAAGGCACTCCTTGCTTCCTTTGTTTTATCTGAAAAATCTCCAGTTCGTAATTGATTGACTAAAATAGTAGTAAGTTGTTCAATTGAAATATTTTCAAATAACCATTCATGAATGAGCAGTGCTTCAACTGCATCTCCTAAGTCATGATTGCTAGCTTTTTGGGAAATTATAGAACGCATTTCTGCATCCCGTAAAGCTTGTGCTAGAACTTTGTCCGGTACCTTCCAACCATTAAATTTACCCAATACACATGATTTGGCTAATGAATAAATAAAATTGACAAAAGGATCTCCTAATTTAGCTAAATCTTTGTTAATTAAAATTTCTCTAATATTAGAAAACTTTTTAATGGCTTTTAATTTATCTAGAGTCATATTTTTTCCCTATAAAAATGAATCATTATTAATAATTATATTATTTTACTGAAATTCCTAATTATTGATCTTTTTTTAATATGCACGCCACGTATACTTGCATTTAAGGCACCGATAAAAGGTTGTCATCCCTTCATCAGCTGAACGAGTTTGTAATTGCCAATATGCTGCCTCTTTGTGACCACATTTCGGGCATTCTGCTCTTGTTGTGGGCATTGTTTTTAGATCATCAGTTCTTATAATTTCGATCCTATCTTTCACAGAATGCTGAAATTCTCTTGATATCTTAAAAGACTCTCTATCTAGATCTTCTGACATCTCCTTAACGAACCCGCACCGCCTGCATTTGAGAACTGTTCCCTCTCCTTGTTTCATCGGGTACATGATCGACTCACAAGAAGGGCAATACTCCATAACATTACAAAATTTAATATAAACACTTAAATCTATCGAAAAAAAGACTTTTTGAAAAAGAAAACTTTTTAAATAGAGTAATACAATAAAGAGAAGATACAGTATTTGATTATAAAACGCGAAAAAGGAGATTTTGCTTTAAAAAAGCGAGAATCGGGTAAGTTCGACGTATTTATAAGAAATTATAAAGGAAAAAAATATGTTACTAATTTTCTATTCGGGCACCCGAATATCAAATATTTTGCATAGTTTAATAACTTATTTACCTCAAAATAAATTAGGTTTTGTGTTCGATACGACTAATGTGCTCAATCTTTCTGGTACACAAATGAACCTGTGCCTTCGTGCCTTGTTACATTCATTGATGCGTGTTGAATATCTGAATACTTACCGGGTTCATAAATTTCTCAAAAAATTAGAATACAGAAAAATACAACTTCAATTTACTGACTTAGATGTAGCACTCTCTATTTTACTAACCGAGATGGTATCAAAAGGAAAAAAATTATCAGAATTAACTGGAAAAATACGCGAATATTTTTCCATTGACGCTCAAATCATTCCAATTTGCGAGGAAATCTTGCCTATACAATTAAAACTCGGTACAAAAACTACAGATTACCTTAAATTTCTTCGATCGCCTAATTCTGATTTAAAATTTCAAGAAGTTACCTTTAATGGATATAAAGATAAAAAACCGAGCGAAAGTCTAAAAGATATAGCGAATAATTCCGAATACATTTTATTATTACCAAATGATCTGGTTGTTTTCCATGCGATGCTTCAAGTTCCTGGCGTAAGAAAGATACTAGAAGAAGTTCCATGTCCAATTTTTGCTACATGCCCAATTGACAGTTCTAATCTCATCACCGAAAAGCATATTACAGTGCTCAATAGGCTGGGTTATACTGATCTTAATGCCCTAGAATTCGCAAAAACAGTTGAAAATCTGGCAGATACTATCATAATCGATGAATCTCAGAAAGAATACAAAGACCAAATCCAGAATTTAGGGTTTCAGGTTACTGTTGGAAATTTGGCAATAAAAAATAAAACTGAAGCATTCGAATTAGCATCATTTTTATTTAATCTTTTTCCATTAAAGGAAACGGTTAAACCAAGTAAAGCAAATGTAGTAAGCCGATTTTTTAGTCGATTAGTGAAAAAGAAGATCTAAAACTTTAGTAAGGTTCTTAAATGCGGAAAATTGAAATCATAATCCCCAAGGACAAAGTCGATGAAACTAAGGAGACTCTGACCAAATTATTTTATGATTATGATATTATTGAGGGCGAAACTGAAGCCCTTTTAATTATTTTTACGGATATCAGTGGTTCTAAAACCACTATTGAAGATATGAGACGAATTGGTATTAGCACTACTTATGGTCGAATCAATATTTTACCAATTCTTGGATTAATCCCACCTTATCTTGGAAAATCAGAAAAAAAACCTAAAATTCAATCCCTTTCTTATGAAGAATTATTTCAAATAATTGAACCAACCACTTACCCCGATATTTTATACATAACATTTTGTATTGTATCTGCGATAGTTGCTGCCTTAGGATTAGTATACAATAATGTAGCCGTTATCATTGGTTCTATGGTTATTGCGCCCCTATTGGGTCCTATTGTTGGCACTTCCCTCGGTACTGTTACTAGTAATAGGAAAATTCTAAAACGGAGTTTATTTACTGAATTTATTGGTCTTACGATCTCGGTTCTTATTGGAGTACTTCTTGGATTCCTATTCAATTTGACGGGTCAGCTACAAGGAACTGTGGAAGCAGGAACTCTTCCTTCAGAGATTATCCTCCGCACAAATGCAACTCTAGCTGATTTTGGATTGGGTATTGCCTCTGGTATTGCCGCAGGTCTTTGTTTTGTAAGTGGAGTTGCCACAGCTTTGGTGGGCGTTGCAGTAGCAGCCTCATTAATGCCTCCCGCTGCCAATGTTGGGCTATTATTGGCTATAGGTGAATTTAGTGGAGCCATCGGGTCTCTCTGGATTCTTCTAATTAACCTACTCTGTATTAATTTTACTTGTACTATCACCTTTTTTCTTGCTGGAGTTAAATCCCCTGTCCAAAGCAAGCGCATGGAAAAGTTACGGGCCCGTACTGCTCGAAAGGATCTCATAATTGTCTTTGCTGCTTTGTTATTATTAGCATTTACTATCGTTTTAGCATTAATTTAATTTGAAAAGCTATAATTTTATATCAAAAAACTAATAATCCACTCCTAATACTCAAAATAAACCAGTCGGTGCGTTTTAATGGTTTTTTGGGCAGCAATCAGATGGATTCTATATATTATAGGTACAATTTTAATACTCTATCTGATATTACCTCTTCTCTGGAAAGTATGGGCACGTTATCTCAATGCAGCCTACAAACCGAGTAAATGGGATCAAATTGCACAACCCCAACCCAATCAAATTCAAGCCACTACTCCCGAGGTGAAGGTGGACGAGACTGGTTCGTACGAAATTGCTTTTGGAAATGGGCGTAAATTCTCTACAGGAACTCTTCAAATCCATTTTCGAGGACAATGGTATCACGCACACCCATCTAATGAAGCGAAAACTCTTCATCTTCAATCAATCGAAAAAAAATTAGACTCTGATGTATTTGGAAACTACGAAATAACTTCCATAAAATGGAAAATAGAGGGTACGTCAATACCCTCCATACTAGCATAAAGATTTATCCTAATCAACCTATTTTAAAGTTTCAAATTCAATTTCCTGAAGGACTTAAGGATGTATCGACGGGAAAATATGAAAACTTGATTTTTAAATTTCCTTGCTTTGCTCTTAAAGCCCCCAATCAAAAAATTCTGGCTTACCGTGACGCCTTGTTTTGTCCCCCTATTCGAAAAATCCCAAAAAAAGGAACTCATGGCCCCGTCGTTTTTTATGATAATGAGTTGAATTCCGTAGTTTTTGGCCCAATGGATCACTTCATGGTTGCGTATACAAAAAAAGAGGGAGTGATCTTTCACGGTTTAGAAGGAAAAATCAAGGAAATACCGGACACCTTTGAGCACTCTTGCTTGTTTTTATTAACAAAAGGCATTAATCAAGCAATTGTTGAATGGTGTGGCTACCTTCACAAATATTATGGGACGGAACCAAAAGATCCTTACGCTGATCCCGTGGTAGCAAATATCGGATTCTGGACAGATAATGGAGCCTATTATTATTATCGTAAAGAAAAAGGGATGAACTATGCACAAACTGTCCAATACGCCCGTGATGTGTTCAAAAATCTTGGTATCCCCTTTAAATATTACCAACTCGATTCCTGGTGGTACCTAAAAGACATGAAAACAATCTGGAAAGTTCCACCTTTCAGTTGGCTTGGACGGTTAATTGGAGGAGGTGCCTATGGTGGCACCATATTATGGGAACCCATTCCTGAAGAATTCCCTGATGGTTTGAAGGCATTGCACGAACAGATTGGATTGCCCTTTGCATGTCACGCCCGTTGGTTCTCCACGAAATCTCCATATTTTAAAAAATATGAATCTATTTTTGGAAAGAAAGCAGCCCTTCCGATGGATCCTCAATTTTGGAATGACCTTATGAAACAGTCAGCAAAATGGGGGATAAAAATGTACGAACAGGATTGGTTACGTACCACATTTAGTCGTATTCCACACCTTCAAGAGGATGTAGATGCTGCAGAAAATTGGTTAACTTGGATGGCTGAAGCTGCAGATCGAAATAATATTTCAATTCAATATTGTATGGCTCCTTCAGGTGCTTTTCTTTATGCGTTAAAATTACCTGCAATCACAAATGCACGAGTTACGGGTGATTATCATGCCAGGGCTACAAAGCAATTTTTTTATCCTCACTTTAGCCAAACGAATATTATTGCTTGGGGCATTGGAATTTGGCCTTCTTTAGATTGTTTTCTTACTACTACAACACCTCTCAAGAAAGGCCTTTACCGAGAGAAGTACCCCGAACAAATGACAATGTTGAGTAACCTTGGAGGCGGTATAATTTGTCCTGCCGATAAAGCCGAGCGTGTTAATAAGGAATTGTTAATGAAAACTTGCACCGAAGAAGGGCTGCTCCTCAAGCCGGATCGTCCTATTACGGCAAATGATCTGATGTTCAAAATTAACCAGAAACCCTACATTATGGATACGTGGAGTCAGAAGGAAGATCGGTTCTGGCGTTATATATTCGTGGTGAATTTGTGGCCTCGACGCGTTAAGGACCCAACCCTAACCTTGCGAGAATTGGGATATGCAGAAACAGGGGTGATTTACGATTTTTTCTCTGGAGAAATTAGAGAGATAGGTCCAGATGACGTTATAAAGCTCAAACTCAAAAGAATGGAACACAAATATTTCATTTTTGTCCCATTTTTAAAGGAAGGTCTCGCTTTGATTGGGACCCCTGAGAAATTCGTTACCTGTGCTAATAAATTAATACCAAAGGTCAAAACAGATTCCTCAGGCCTCGATCTTGCCATTGAATATTCCCCAAATTCATCGTTAAAATTATTAATCTATTCCCGAATTGCACCTCGTGATGTAACATTAACGGATAATTCCGTTAGCGTAAATTGGGACTATGATACATC
>JABXJU010000012.1 GCA_013375405.1 Candidatus Helarchaeota archaeon | reverse complement strand
TGAAAACCAATTATGCCTCCAATTAAAATACCAAACAGCACAGTCTTATTAATTACAACTTCAATATCCATCAGCCTGTAAGTAACGATAGCGTAAGCAAGTATCACCCCATAGAGAGCCACGAGGCAGTTACCCACGGGAGAAGTCTTTATGCCAAAAGCTGGTAAGAACGTCGTAGATCCTCCACCGAATCCAATTATTGCCGCTAGAAAAGCATATTTTATTTGATTGCGTGTTACTCCACTCATCTTTCGATATCTTTTAAACATTAAATATAACGAATACCCTACATAGAAAAGGAACATCAGCGGAAAAATTGGATAAACTGGTCCCGTTTCAGGTAAGTAGTTGAAATGTAAAGCTTGCGCAGAAATCATTCTTTCTCTGAACAAAGGAGTGAAGTTGAAGATTAAGAAGAGAAAACTAAATATATACCCGACCATTAAAAGTTTTTTTCTTTCTTTCCCCAAACCTAGAAAGGTAAGTACAAAGTGAAAAAAGAGTGGAGGAATAAACAGAGAGCCGAAATATAGAAAACGATCCCAAAATAATCCCTTCAATTCGTTAGGAGCCACAGTTAAATTTGCTAAGCCGAAACTCCAAACTGCAATACTGAACATGAGAAGAGCGAATATCTTGTTAAGGAATCTTTTCCTATTCTTCAGATAAACAAAAAGTCCTGAAGATACACTGACGGTGGCGGTCACCAAAGAAGAAACTGCAAAAAGGTTCAATATTTCTCATTCTCCTTTTGAAAAATCTGTACCGCAAGCTGTATTCATATGTATTTCCTTAGGACCTAACTTTATTGTCGCCAAAATTTTCCAGAGACCTATTAGACAGAGTTGCTCACAAAAGGAACTATTCGGAACTTAATGAAAAAGATTTATAAATTCAAAGGGAAGTTTTATTCACTTTCCTCAGTGAATTTGTAGCCGATGCCTTCTATGGTCTTGATCTTCTTGCCTTCACTGCCTAACTTCTGCCTCAGTAGCTTGATGTGGGAATCTACTGTCCTTGTGGTGCCAAAGTATTCATATCCCCATATGCTCTCTGTTATGAAACTCCGGTTTAATACTCTCCCCTTCTTCTTCATCAGAAGGCAGAGCAAATCGAACCCTTTGGGAGTCAACTTGACTGGCTTGCTTTTAACCTGAACAGTATGTTTAACTAAGTCAACACATATCTCTCCAGAGATCAGAGTCTCTTCTGTTTCCTTTATCCATTCAAGAACTTCTGTGGATATTTCTCTTCTTAACTTCTCATCATAGAATACTTTTACTGTGTTCCCTTCTCTTTTTGCCTGACTCAGCACTTCTTTAGCGTGCTTAATCATTATCTCTCTCTTCATCTCTCTGTCCTGTCCGTCAAAGCTTGCTATCCCTATACTTACGGTTACACCTAACTCTTCTTCCTTCACTCTCCTCCTGAGCCTCTCCCCTATCTCCACTGTCTCCTTGATCTGCTTCTTCAACCTCTCCCTGATGTTTCCCCGGGGTTCTTCTGTGATTTCTGGCAGGATTACTCCAAACCCCCTCTCCCCACATCGGCAGGCTATATCTCCCACCCTGAGATTACCCCTGACTATCCCCGCTATACTCTTCAATAATTTATCTCTTTTTTCTTCTCCATACCTCTTTTTAAATTCTTCAAAATTATCTGCCTCTACCATCATCAAGGAGAGACAGTGTCTATATCTCTTTGCCTTCTCTATTTCTTCTCTCAACCTTAACTCAAAGTATTTTGGTTGGTAGAGTTCAGTCAACTCATCAGTTATCACTTCCGTATGCAATCTGGCATTCTCTATGGCTATTGCTGCCTCTGCTCCCAGAGATTCCAGTATATCTATGTCTGTCTGATTGTATATGCCTCCTGACTGCTTGTTGGAGAGATTCAATACTCCCACTAAATTATCCTTATAGAATAGAGGCAAGATGAATTCTGCTCCTATCTTTCCTAAATCTCCATAGATGTTTTCAAAGGCTTTTCCAGGCAGAGCCCTTTCCATTTCTTCTTTTATAAATACTGCCTTAGATTGTTTAAGCCAGGGGATAATCCCCTCGTTTGCCTTTAAAACATAATTATCAACTAATTCCTCATCTAGACCATATGATGCTTTTATCTCATATCTCCGTTTACCTTCTCCTTCTAAAAATAACGAAATCTTCTCCACTCCCACAGTCTCTGAAATTGTATTGACAATATAGTTCAAAAGCTGCCTCAAATCCAGCATAGTAACCAGCGCCTTTGTAGAATCTTTAAGTACCTTTTGGTAATTGTATTTTCCCCGATAGACTACCGTCTCTACGAGGCTTCTTAATTTTTGCCTGAAAGGAGTCAAGAAGAGGATAGCTACAGTTAGGCCAGCAGAGATTAAAGAGGAAACGATATATCCCAAATGTGGAGACAGAAGCCAAAGAGAAACTGTATAAAAAAGAAAGATAAACCCTATTAAGAGAAAAAATAAAAGGGTTTTACTTATTACAACTTCGATATCCATAAGCCGATAACGAATGATTGCATAAGTAGTGAGCAATAACCATGGAAAACTAGCATAAGCTGGATATGCTGGTAGGCATTTCCTAATCGCAAGTGGGGTTATAACTGTAAATATAACCCCTAACCCCCCATACATAAGCCCCCCAAGAATAAAATACTTCAATTTAACTCGTTTGATACCCTGACTCCTAGAATAAATGGAAATCAAACTTATGATTGCCCACCCTATGACAATACCCATATAAATCCTGACAAATGGCTCCACTGGCCCCCAAATAATCCTTTCAGGCCAAAGTGAAATTATTTCCTTTATAACTAATTTAGTATGTCCCATAGCCGTTATACATACCATTGTAATATAAAGAAAAAGACCCTTCGCTACGAGGTGCGTTGGCCTCTTATCGTAAAGATAAAATATTCCCATCATTAAACTTGAGATGATCAGACATCCAGCCCAGTTCATCCTGTTCCAAATACCTTCTAAGGTGATATATTGCATTCCAACCACAAAACAAAAAATCGAAGAAAAGAATGCAGCCAAAGCGAAATAGGTATTAACCGGACTTTTCGTTGGATTTTTCAGTAACAACAAAGAGCCCAAGATTATATGGCCTCCAGCTATCACGATTAAAGAAACCCCAACCCATGCTGGAATGTTCATCTTTAGCTCCCTCCCCGACTTTTTAGGATTGATAAATAATATGCCTTGTAGAAAGAGAAAAGAAATATTTTTGCGTTGATATTATACTTTATTTTGTGGCGGAGGTCAATTTTTTAATAAAATTTGATTTGAATTTTTTACGGGATTGCCTGATAGGCAAGACAGAAAGACGCTCCTGGAAGGATACTACAAAATTACAGGTGAGCTCTATTAAACTACGTAAATATAACTGTATTTTGGCACAGAACTAGAGATTACGTGCGCTTTGTAATGTGTTTCCCATTCTGCTTTGTAAAGAAGATAAAATACGGCGGAAGTAGATGATTTCTTCTTTTGCTACCCGTAAAGGAAATCGGCGGGTCTCAAAACATTCTATTGAGATATATTTATCATATCCTTTATTTATTAATTCCTTTAGAATTAAATCATAGTCCAAGTCGCCTTTAGAGAGATTCCTTATTCCCAGTAAATCACGACCTTTATCCATTACATACCAAAATGGACTGATGCGACCCTTCGACAAAACGGCATTCTTTGCATGAATATGCACCACCCACGGATAAAGCTTGTCCAAAAGTTTCAAAGGGGAGATTTGGTCCATTTCCCACATATTGTAAAAATCTAAATTAAGTTTGACATTATCTTCGTCTACTTCTTCCAGTAATCTCATAGTTGAATCATTCGTGTCCATGAGCGTATTTGGATGAATTTCTATAGCTAAAGTGATATTATCCTTTTTAGCAATCTGCGCAATATATTTTATACCATCGATACATCTCTTCCATTGTCTTTTTGTTGCGAACTCAGAGGAGACCTTACCAGTAAAACAACGGATCAAAGAACAATCCAATTCTTTAGCGAACTGGATAAATTTTCTTGCTGTAAGGATACTACTGTTCCATTTTTGAGTGCTACCAGTAAAGTCAAAATAAGGTGAAATCATGCTTACTTCAAGATTTTTCCAATACAAAAGTTTCTTTATTTTTTCCAATGAAGTCTCGTAACCTTTTAAATGGTCTCCCCATATTTCGATACCATCATAGCCTAATTCGCTAATTATAAATATCATATCTTCAAGTAACATCGGCCGATGACGAAAAGCAATAGAGCAAAAACTAATCTTCATATCCTCTCCTTAAGTAACTATAAAGCTTTTTCAACTAAATCACAAATGTACTGAACGAAGATGTTGAATACTGGCCCATTCTTCCAAATTGAGAACCTTGGCCTAGAAAAGCAAAACTCTTTTTCACATTAGCTTTTTGAAACTATTATTGAGACAATTGACCCACCCTGATATTCATAGCAATTTATTAAAACGTTCGCGATTTCTTTTTTTTGTGCGAATTGAATTACGTAATTCAAACCCTCACAATTTGGATCTACATGAATAAGATTAGCTATCGGGAAGACTAAATTGGTCTTAATAATTTGAAATGAAGCAATAGTACCAAGAATACCACTTACCGAGCAAGTCTCTCCAATAAGAGATTTTATATTTGTAACTGGGACCTTATTGGCAAACTCCCCAAGAACATTTTTTATGGCTTCTGATTCTATTCTATCACAGACTCTATCTGAATATGCCCCAGATATGATACCGTGTATATCCTTGGACACCATGTTCGCATCATTAAGAGCTTTTTCTATGGCAAGTTCTATCCCTTTTCTAAATTGTTGCTCCCTTCCTCTTATATATCTACCAAAAGATATACCAATTCCCTTTATTTTACCATATATTTTTGCACTACGTTTTATAGCATGATCTTTTGTCTCCAAGACAAGTGCAGCTCCACCTTCGGAAATTATAGATCCGTTTCTCCTTGCATCGAACGGACAAGAAATCTCGATACCATCTCCTTGAGGCGAAGTTTTTCCGAGATACCACTCAGCTATTGATCTCGTTTTTGTTAGTTCCTCTGAAGCAACCGCTACCATCCAATCTACCGAACCATCTTGTTGTAAAAAATCCGCTGCTTTAACTATTCCCAAAATCCCGCTTACACACCCAGTAGCAAATGCAAGGGTTGGACCTTTAATTTTATTACGGATACTACAGTGCGCGGCAGGCGCGTTAAATACAGTTTCTGGAAATAACCAAGTATGTATACCCAATATACCATCTTCAAGTAAGTTGCGAAAAATGTCCTCGGTTGCCTTCAAGACACCTGAATCGCTGCCATAAAATATTCCACCAGTTTCTACACTAGGGTTTAAATCAGCATCCGAAAGAGCAGAAGCAGTTGCAACAATAGCAAGTTGAGATGCCTTCGGTAACCTTAAAAATCTAAAGTCTTTATCAAATTTTTCCAAATATAAACTTTCTATTTCCCCACTCAATTCTGATTTGCACTCTCTTGTATTAAAACCTGTTATTTTCCCAAACCTTGACCTACCCTCTTTTAGATAGTTCCAGAATAAATCTATTCCGACGCCAAAGGGCATAATTACTCCTGTTCCAGTTATTACAATTTCCTTTCGTCTATTGTTTTTACTCATACTTTTTTTGAATTTGAAATAATACTTCTCTTTTGAAATTCTTTCACCTAAATACTTCTTTGCAATAATTACGCAATTACTGCCACCAAAACCAAAAGAGTTTGACATTACTACATTGACTTGTTTTTCTATACTTCTGTTAGGGACATAAAAAAGATTACATTCTGAATCTGGAAATTCATAGTTTATTGTTGGAGGTATAAAGTCATAATTTAAGCCTAAAATAGCAGCAATAATTTCAATCGCACCACTTGCGCCTAAGGTATGTCCAACCATAGACTTCGTTGAGCTAATAGAGATTCCATAAGCTAAATCCCCAAAGACTTTTTTTATGGCTCTTGTCTCAATCAAATCTACCATTTTTATTCCTACACCATGGGCATTTACATATTCTATTTCCTTGAGTTTAATATTAGAATCTCTTATTGCTAACTCCATCGCTTTAATAAATCCTTTCCCTGCAGGATCTGAAATGGTCATAGAATAGGCATCACTGCTAGCGCCGTAACCGCACAGTTCACAATAAATATTAGCACCTCTTGCTAATGCATGTTCCAATAATTCAATGACTAGAATGCCTGCTCCTTCACCTAAAACAAAACCTTTCCGGTTCTTATCAAAAGGTTTAATATCAGATGACAATAACCCCAGTGATTCAAAGCCAGCATATGCAAATTCGGAAACAACGTCAAACCCTCCAACTATCATCACATCCATTTTCTCATTTTGTATTTCGCGCATACCTAGTCCAATAGCATGTCCGCTTGAAGAACATGCTGTAGAGATAGTTTCCACTATTCCCCTGAGATTGTATTTTGAAGCCACATGATAAGCTGAGATATACGGAGGATACTCTAATAATAAGAAGAAGTCCTTGTTGTTTGTAGAATGATGGAAAAACTTACGGTAAAATTTCTCTCCAGATAATACTCCTCCAAGAGTGGTCCCTAAGATTATTCCACATCGATCTTTATCTACTCTATCAAAACTTAACCCACTGTCCCTTACTGCCATGTCTGTGGATAGTAAAACTAACTGGGAAGCCCGATCTAACTTTCTTCGTTCTCTCTCGGAGAAATAATCCTCCAAAATTTCTTTGTCTATTTCTCCACCTCTTTTAGTTTTGTAGGATTGTGTATCAAATAAGGTAATTTCTTTGATACCCGAAGTACCCTTTTTTAAGGCATCTATATATTTTATCTTATTAGCTGCAACAGATGTAAGAACTCCAATTCCTGTTACAACAACTTGTCGCCTCATTATGTACCTCTTGAAATGTCATCCATTTACTCTTATAGTTATAAGGTGGGCAAGAATATGTCAACTTAAGTATATGATAATTACGTTTCTTCTATATTCTTTTCTACTTCACCTAACCATACAAACTCAAAATCGGGAAAAATAAACTTAGCTAAAGGTTTGCACTCAATCACTTTCACTTTATTCTTAATGTTGGGATATTTTAGAATCGAAGATGTATCAAAAATTATATCTGGAACAATAAATATGAATTCTCCTCTTTTGTAAGAACCAGCGTATTCTCCTGGCTCGAAATATTTTTTACAACTGATACTAGGAAACCACTTCTTACTAGTGCATTGGCACAAGCCAGTTATGCAAAGCCCACACCAGTCATAATAACATCATATTTCCCTTTCATCATTATTCTTATTCAAATTAAAAATCATAACCACCTTTTTTTCTCCAATATTGGTAATCAGCTTGAAAAATATTCTTATCCTTGAGGACTCTCTCAGTTCCACGCTCATGTGATGTAATTTGCCGAGCAGTTTTGAGGCATTTCCGTTTTTCATTAATAGATTTAACGACAGCTTTTCTTGGTTGCAGAGCACATTCAAAAACAGCCTCTTTCTATTCAAAATGGCCTAGTATAATTACTCTGGCACATAATCCTCCTACAGTTGTTACGCCCATAAATTGGAAAAACCTTCCAAATATTTAAAGCTTCACCTCCCCAAAAGCCAGCAGAAACAGCTACGTTTCAGCCGTATTTGTCCTGAAGCAATGGTTTATGAGTAAAAAGGCATCTTCTTTGAATACCTTCTTCGGTGCAGTTACATTTAAAACATAAACTGGACTGGCCAAAACTGTGCCACGCGCATTTAACGATTTTTCTAACACAAATTCATAATCATCATTTTGAATGTAGACGCCGGTGCTCCTACAATTAGTACAAGCAACACAAAAATTTATTCTTATATTACTTAAATTAATACTTTCTGTTTCACCTTAAAATTCTTCTGTTGTTCCAAAAATCTTTTTAACAAGTAAATTTGAATTGCCTTTGTATGTGAAGTTCCTATTTTCCCTGACAATTTCATCTTAACGCCTTTCGATTATTCGTGGCCTGCGATTCGAAGCTTTTTATATAGCGCTCTAGTGCTTTGCTACTCGTCCTTATATACTCTTTTCTCGCTTCCTCATCAAATTTTATTACCTTATCTGCTACCTTTTTACAATATCCACAATCCTTACAAGATATTAATCGGCAATTCACCTTTTTAAACCATTCTAAGAATCCATCTAAAGCTTGGTTATCAATATATGGATAACCTACTTTTTGAAAAACCAAAGGATCGATATTCTGATATTCGAGGGAAAGAATATCTACTAAATTACCTTCATATTTCTGACTATTATAAGCTTTGGCCGCATTAAGTAACCACGGGGTGCTTTTTGAATTATTTATTATTTTAAAACAATGGAAACCTAATTCTTCATAATACTTTAAGTCTTCAGGGCGAATCCAGCGAGATTTAATATATTCCTCAGGTTCTTTCAATCTCTTAAGAATACAATTATTCGAATAATATTCAACAAGTAAATTCTGCTTGATATTAGAAATATGTGACACAAAACAACTATGTTCTGTTACATCTGGACAAAAATATAAACAAGCGTTCTGTACCAAAAGATGAAGTTCACATTTCACCTTTTCACGGATTTTCTTTAGCATTTCAAATTCTCTATTCATGAAATATGACACTTCAATGTAATCACAACCCTGGTCTTCAAAAATGCAAGCCATCCATATATCGATCACTTGATTATATACACTAACTCCTATTTTTAGCTTGGGAAATGATTTCTTCACCAATCGAATTAGAATCGGATTAGTTAGAGTTACTGCATCAACTTCTATATCCGAAAGCCAGCCTAGAAAATTATATATCTTACCTTGCTCCTCTGGCTTATGTTCAATATTCCCAAGACAATTAGCATTTAATAGATAAGTAAAAGTTAATCCCCTTTTGTGAGCTTCTTCTACGTGCCTCTTTACTCCTTCCTTATCTACAGTAGGTAAAACTTGATGTGCCCTCCCTCCCCCAATAATATCCAAAGGCATCTTACCAAAAACATTCTTCACATGAGAAAGTTCCTTTAGCCCGTCAAGTAATCCTATATCCCAATTGGTAGCCACCGATAAATACATCTTATCTGTCATAGATGCCAACTCCTTTTTATTACTTAACTTTATCTCTCCTTGCCTGCAATTCAAAACTTTTTATATAGTCTTCTAAAGCATCGTTACTCATGTCAATATATTCTTCTTTTCCCTCTTCGTTGAATCTTATTACCTTATCTGCTACCGTCTTGCAATATCTACAATCTTTACAAGATATCAATCGACAATTAATTTCTTTAAAATATTCTAAAAATCCATCTAAAGCCTGATTATCAATATAAGGACGACCTTCCCCTTTATTTTGTAATCCCACCCATTTTCTTACATATGAAGGGATTCGGTCTATTTGATCTATAAACAATCTTCTTACATTTGCAAAAATCGAAGGATGATAATGTTTGCTCTTGTATTCAGGACTCTCGATTGAAAGGATATCGGCCAGATTCCCTTCATATTTTCCATTATTATATGCTTTTGCCGTGTTAAGCAACCAGGAAGTACTTCTAGATCTATCCGTTATTTTAAAACGGCTGTATCCTAAGCTTTTGTAAATCCTAAGATCTTCGGGCCGAATCCAACGAGACTTGATATATTCTTCCGGATTTCTTAGCTTTATTAAAGCACAATTAGCTGCGTAATATTCCATAACTAAATCATTCCCTTGAGCTACTTGAGAAGCATGGGACATGAAACAACCATGGGCTATAGCTGTCGTACAAGAATGCATACAAGCATTTTGTACAAAAAGTTGCAATTCACACTTCACTGCTTTTCTAATACTTTCCAAAAGTTTAAAGTCTCTGTTCAAAAAATAAGGTAAAGTAATCAAATCACAACCCATATCCTCATAAGCTTGGGCCATCTGTATACTACTAACTTGAGCAAATACACTAACTCCTATTTTTAGCTTGGGAAATGATTTCTTCACCAATCGAATTAGAATCGGATTAGTTAGAGTTACTGCATCAACTTCTATATCCGAAAGCCAGCCTAGAAAATTATATATCTTACCTTGCTCCTCTGGCTTATGTTCAATATTCCCAAGACAATTAGCATTTAATAGATAAGTAAAAGTTAATCCCCTTTTGTGAGCTTCTTCTACGTGCCTTTTTACTCCTTCCTTATCTACAGTAGGTAAAACTTGATGTGCCCTCCCTCCCCCAATAATATCCAAAGGCATCTTGCCAAAAACATTCTTCACATGAGAAAGTTCCTTTAGCCCGTCAAGTAATTCTATATCCCAATTAGTAGCTACCGATAAACCCATTTCTTTATCCATCGTTAAGCTCCTCCTCAATTCTGGAATCATATTTTTGAGCCTCTTCGCTGCTTTTTTGCATTAGCTCTTTTATATACTCTGTCAAAGTATTAATCGAATAGAATTTAGCAGGTAAATCGTCTTGTTCATTAACTCTAACTCCCAATTCTTTCTCAATCCCTGCAGCAATATCTAAAGCATCTATGGACTCTAAACCTAATCCTTCTGGATCTTCTGGGCCAAAAAGCGCTGTATCATCTTTTATCTCCTGTGGGGGGGCTTTAAATTTTACCCGTTCAATAATTATCTTTTTTAATTTTTCTTTTATAGAATTTTCGCCAATCATTTCTCACCCCATAAGTTTAAAAATTATACATAACGTGACCACCAGAAACTTTGATAACCTCGCCGGTAATAAAGTTTGACATCTCAGATGCTAAAAAAACTACAGTTTGGGCCACCTCTTCAGCCCGACCTAGTCTACCTAAAGGAATGAACTTAAGATATCTCCACCGTACTCTTGCTAGTGAAACTTTTCTACTTAAGCCAGCTTCAATCGCACCAGGTGCTACAGCATTTACATAAATATTATACTTACTTAAGATATTAGCTACAGCTCGGGTATAACCAATCATACCAGCTTTAGAAGTTGCGTAGTTTGTTCGACCAGCTTCCCCAGTAATCCCTGCTAAAGAAGTTATATTGATAATCTTCCCACTTCTTTGAGAAATCATAATCTCTTTTACTGCTTCTGTGCAATTATAAACACCACAGAGATTGGTATCTATTACTTTATGCCAAGCAGTTTCTTTTAGAAACGGGAGAAAAGCATCTTCCATAATTCCTGCATTGTTCACTAAAATGTCTATTCTTCCAAATCTATTTTTAACTTCTTGGACTATTTCTTGAACTTCTTTATATATTGTAACGTTTGCCTTAACAGAAATGGACTGTCGACTCTTTTTTCTTATCTCAGTAGTAGTCTTTTCAGCAATTGAATGGTTCGAATGATAATTGACAACAACAATTGCACCTTTATTTGCCAAAGCTAATGAAATTGCCCGACCAATACCCTGAGATCCACCTGTAACAATAGCGATTTTTTTATCCAATGACATTTTGTGTTACCTTTTAAATTAATAATCCTCCACTTACATTAAGTATCTGTCCTGTAACAAAATTAGACATATCCGATGCCAAAAAAAGTACGGGTTGAACTGCTTCTTGAAGGGTTCCCAGTCTCTGTATGGGCAAAATTTTTCTAATCAACTCTAATTCTCTTTTTTTGTCTCTGTTGCATAAATCTAAATCAATTAGACCAAAAGTAACAACATTTACACGTACTTCGGTTTTTAGTAATTCTCGAGCCAAAGATTTGGTAAAACCTATAATCGCACAATCAGAAACATTTACATAACTAGTGCCAGTTACTCCAACAATCCCCGCTATTGTTGCCATATTGATTATTTTACCTTTATTCTGGGCAAGCATAGCTCTCGATACCACTGCCTTACACCAGTAATAGAGACCATCTATGTCTCTTCTTACCATTTCTGACCAGTCTTTGTAGTGTTTGTCAGCTTCTGGGAAGGCGTATTTTTTACACATGCTCCCCGCAGTATTATTAACAAAAATGTCGATTCTACCAAATTTATCTTTTACATTACTAACAGCCGAATCAATACAATCAAAATTTATTCTAGGAATTTCTATTTCCATTACGCTCTGTTTATCGTTGTCCTCAACATACTTAATTATTTCCCTAATAATCGCTGGATTTTCATTATAATGCGCCACCGCCAGATCAGCACCTCTATTAACAAATTCCAAAGCAATTGCTTTGCCTAAAATATTATCAGCCCCAGCAATTAATGTTACCTTTCGTTCTAATATTTTTCCTATCATTCTTTGCTACACCCCCTATCTATTGATATCAAAGGCGATGCTCATACTTTATGCTTCTTAAGAATCACAGAACCATATATTCCTCCGCAGAGACTGCTTGGACCGCCCCAACTAATGCAAATCGGGATACCCTAGGAATCCTTTTAAATTTGGGATTCTTTACAAAATCTTCTATGCGGGAATTGAGAACTTCACGTGCAGTCTTAGCTTTATATTCTAAGGTACTAGATTCCGTATTTTCCCGAAGACAACTTCCCCCTGAATGATACTTTTTTAAAACACTTCATTTTCTGTCCCGAAAGGAGAAACGATTCCAATACCAGTGATTACTACCCTCTGATTCAGGCTCATAAATAGCATCTTTCTTATTTTGCTTTTAGAACTAAGTTATCGGTTTGTTGGCTCTTCAGATGTAGGCGGAAAAGTTTTCTCAAACTTAAACAGTATTTCAAAGTCGCCCTCTACTTCCATTCTTTCGTCAAGGAAAATATCGGACCCTTTTATTCTTCCATTTGCCAAAGATAGAAAATCTTGATCGCTCATTCGAATGGTAACATCTGGATTCTCAATTTTTCCTTCTTGTAATTCTACTTCTCCATTTTTTACAGCTATCCACCATGTCCCACTTTGTTCGCCATTGATATTTACCTGCACCGTTCCTTCCCATGCCTTCGCAGCCTCTCTATCATAAGTTTCAATCATTCCCTCCATTGCTTCTTTAACATCTGTAATCATATTATAATCTCCTTCGGATAAATTGTTAATACAAAACCGGTACTCCTGGCAGATTCCTTTTATGTTCCGTAAGCATTATGAGCTTACTTATCCGTTTAACGTCGTCTTCAGTTATCCCTGCTTCTTCCACTATTAATTTTCTATGAACACCCCTTTCAAGTCCTACTAATATGATATCAAGTTGGTCAAATTCCATACCTAGCACAGATAAATCTGTGAAACCAGGAAATAAATCAGGAGAAGGAGGCCTCTCAAGAATAGGGCGAGGAACACCAATAAATTCAGAAAGAATTTTGATTTGAGTCTTATAAAGATTTTTAAGTGGCATTATATCTGCAACTCCACCATACTTTACTGTCAGTCCCGTGAGATTGGTTGATTTATTTGTTGTTCCTGCAACTAGATAATTCATTTGTTCTGCATAATAATAATGAGTTATACTTCTTACCCGATGTTTTATATTTATATATGCAAATAGTTTTCTGAGCCTTTTAGGCTTAATTCCAAGTTGTCCTCTCATAAAAACATTTTGAGCTTCTGGTCCCCTTCTGAAGGTAAAAGCCGCTTTTCCCATTTCCCATTCCTGATTAGAAAGCAAGTCATAAATACCCCACTTTTCTAAAATTGGTGTATGATCTATGAGTTGTGTTTTTATTCCTAATTCGTGTGCAAGAAGATGGGCGTATTCTACGCTCTCTTTGCTGCTATCCCGCTCAGGCATAAGAAGGCCAAATACTCTGTCAGGTCCCAGGGCTTTTACTGCTAGTACTGCTACACAAGAAGAATCAATCCCTCCTGAGAGTCCCATAATTACGCCTTCTCGGTCAAAGGCTTCTACTTTTTCTTTTATAAATTCTGCAATCTTTTCACTAATAGCTTTTGGATCTATCTGCAAAAAGTCTTTTATAAACATTCAAATCCCTCCATTTTTCTAGTTTTAAAATGAGGTTGGAACCTCAGGTAAAGACCTTTTGTGATTGGTAATCTTCATGAGCTTTTTTATCGACTCAATAGTAGAAATACTAACTCCAGTTTCTTTTATTATCAGCTCGCTAGAGATACCTTTTTCAATCCCAACGAGCGCAGAATCAAGTTGTTCATAATTCATCTCAAACACAAAGGTGTCCTTCAAACCAGGAAAGAAGTCCGGCATAGGTTCTCTTTCTAATATTTGTTGAGGCAGATTAAGATATTTAGAAAGAGCTTTTACTTGAGTTTTATAAAGTCCCCTGATAGGCATTATATCTGTTGCTGAATCACCATATTTCACGAACCAGCCGGTCAACGCCTCAGATTTATTGGAAGCACCTATTACAAGATAATTTAACCGTTCTCCATAATAATAGAGAGTCGCGGCTCTAATTCTATGTTTCATATTCATATATGTAAATAATTTTCTAAGTCTTCTTGGTTTGATCCCTTTTTGTACACTCATATAGCGCGTAAAGGCACTTTCGCCTTGAATATCTCTTTTATGAGCAAAAGCTGCTTTTCCCATTTCCCAATCCTGTTTAGAAAGCAAATTATATAAATTCCATTTTTCTAAAATAGGAGCATGGTCTATAACTTGGGTTTTTATTTCTATTTGGTTTGCAAGCAGCTGAGCATATTCTGCACTTTCTTTACTGCTATCTTTTTCGGGCATAATAAGGCCATAAACATTATCTTTGCCTACTGCTTTTACTGACAAACCAGCAACACATGAAGAATCTAAACCTCCAGACAGGCCTACAATTATTCCGTCCCTCTCAAAAGTCTCTACTTTCTGTCTGATAAAATTTACAATTTTTTCACTTACTTCTACTGGATCGATTTGCAAAAAATCTTTAATTAGCATTTTTTTCTACCTGTTGTTCAAATGACTTTTTCTATCAAAAATATCTTCGTGTTGCATCAAAATTTCTGTGTTTCCTTTAGCTTTTAATTTTCCCTCCATGAATGCTTTCTCTCCCGAAATTTTCCCCTTGGCAATAGATAACCAAGTACTAACTTCAGTATGCATTTTTAGGTCGGGATTGTCATATTCTCCTGCGTAGAGGGAGCACTGTCCGTTTCCTATCTCCACATACCAATTACCTCCATTCTCCCCTTCTATTTCATATTGAATTACCGTTTTTAGGCCCGGAACAGCATCTGGCTTAAAGTATTTAATCATTCCTTCTATCGATTTTTGTACTGTGGAAATATTTTCGTTTTCCATAAGATCCCTTGTAGATTCAAAAAATAAAATCAAGCGAGGAATCAACCAATTATTAAACACAAATCCAAAGAAAACTACTAAAATTGGAGCAAGAATATACCAAGTATTTGGCATTAAAGCTATACTTAAATATAAACTAATCCCAAAAGTGAACACCCATAAAGAAGTAACAATATAATGAAGGATAGTTTTACTACGAATTACCTTACCTCCTTTAGAAAAATAAAGAAGTGAATAGGGGGTTTTAAAAATTAGGGAGATAAGAAATATTAAGCCAAAACCGGCATAAAAAAAAGAACCAGTATAAGGATAAAGAGCTTCCGGAGGTATTATAAGTGACCCTATTAAAAGGCCAAAACAACCAAAAAATATTGGGAGACTAGTGGGATACATAAATTTCCGGGTCTTTAAAAGTTGTATTAAAACAAAACTACCAAAAAGGACAGTCCCTGCCAAGGAGAACCAGATAAATTGTCCTAGTAAAATTAACAATATAATTATCGCATAAGAAAATATAGAAAAAACTAACATCTGGTTAACTTTCATCTTATAGATTTTTTAAATTCCTCTAACAATTAAGGAGACGTTATTCCCTCCATAGGAAACCGAATTACACATGACTTTTTTTATTTCAGCTCTTCTTGGGGAATTAGATACATAATTTAAATCCAATCCTTGATCTGCTTTTTCAAAACCAACTATAGGTATGATAAGGTCCTGGTTAATTGTAAATAAAGCAGCGATAATATTCAGAATTCCTCCAGCACTCAAAGACTCCCCTGCTATTGATTTTATACTACTTACTGATACATCCTTAAGTCTATTTCTAAATAAATTCTTTATGGAAGTTGCTTCTGCGGCATCTAATTTTTTACTACCATTGGCGGCAGCATAAATAGCATCAATATCTATTTTGTCCAATAGGCTATCTTGTAAAGCATACTCCATAGCTAATTCAAGATTTTTCCCAGTAGGGTCTATTCCACCCAAAGAAGAATCCGTGTCGTGTGAGCTGCCATACCCGGCAATTTCTCCGTAAATATTGGCTCCCCTTGCTTTAGCATGTTCGACCTCTTCTAATATCAAATAAGCTGCTGCTTCAGATAGAATCAATCCGTTTCTTTCCTTATCAAAAGGAACGCATTTTTCTTCAGCTTCGACTATGGGAGAAAGTTCCTCTAAGGAAGCATAATGAAGATAAGCGGTTCGAGATAAGACATCCGAAGCGCCTGCTATTACTATATTGCATCTTCCCGACCGAATAAATTCTAATCCCCATCCCACAGCATAAGAACCGGAAGCTTCTCCTGAACAAATAGTAAAAGTAGGCCCTTTTACTTTATTTCTTACACATATTAACCCCACCGCTACATGGGAATATATATATTGAGATTTTATAGGGTCTATCATATCTCCATACTGCTTTATTGTGGGATGGCCTAGGGCTGTGCCTCCAATTATCCCTATCTTACTGAAGTCCTGCTTAGAGGGCGATAACTTGGCATCTTTAACAGCATCTTCTCCAGCAATCGTAGATAACTTACAAAATTTATTACCCCTTTCAAATAAAGGATTGCTCTTTTCATAATTAAACTCAGATATTTCTCCTCCTAGTTTTGAGGGAAGAGGCGTAGTATTAACTGAAACTTCTTTAAAAACAGGCTTTCCGGCTAAAAGATTCTCCCAGAATAGATTGATTCCTCTCCCCCAAGGGGTGAGAATTCCTATCCCCGTAACTACAACTTTTCTTCTATTTTCTGTCATTATATGAGTTTATACCCCTTGAGTTTGATTTAAGTTTTCTATTACCAGGGCTGTATTCACTCCTGTAAAGCCATCACTACAGACCAAAGCGAAATTTATTTTCTTAGACAGAGGTTTACCCATTACAAAATTTAAATTGAATTTAGGGTCAGGGTTCTCCAAATTTAAAGTAGGATAGATATGTCCCTCTTTCATCTCTAACAAGGTATTTATAAAATTCAAAATGCTACTCGCCCCCAAGGCGTATCCGGTATTTGCAATAATAGAATTGATTAATATTTTATTTGCTTTATCTTTTAATGCTCTCTTAATCCCACACACCTCTTTTAAATCACTGTCTATTCCCCCTCTTCCGACTGGACAAAAATAATCTATAGCATCAATATCAATCCCGGCAACCTTAACTGCTGAATCAATAGCTTGAGCATACTCAACTGCTAACGGAGAGGGAACCACTAGATGAAAAGCATCATTGGTATTTCCGTACCCCTTTATTTCTCCATAAATAAATGTATCCCTCTTATTGGCATTGTCTAATTCTTCTAATAAGACCACTCCGACACCTTCGCCTAATTGAAACCCTTTTCTGTTCTTGTCAAAGGGTCGGCACTTTTCTTTAGTTAACATTTTGAAATGAGAAAAAAGTTTGTTTTGTCTTGGATGAAAAAAATCAAATCCTCCGCATATCACAGCATCAAGACAATTATTTTTTATTAAATCCATGCCCAGACATAAAGTAATACTGCCCGAGGCACAAATACCGGTTAGCCCCATCCCTCTTCCTTGAAGAGAATATTTTTTATAGATTACTTCTACAGGCGTTTCTATAAGAAATTCCATGAAACAAGACTGATATGGCTGAGGTTGGGGAAGAAAAGAAGTATCTCCACGGGAATAAGCCTTTAGACTTGGATTAAGTCGTCCATAAGGAGGCCGCAAACCTACGGCTGTACCTAAAAGCACCCCTACTCTTTTTTTCTTATAGTCAATTTTGGAATCCTTAAGAGCTTCTTCAACGGCTTTTAAGATTAATAAGGTGGGATAATCCACTTGTGCAATTTCTTCTTTTGTAAAATAATTCTCAGGAGAAAAATTTTTTATCCAACCAGCTTGATTGGGTTCATCCTTACCATAAAAGTAATTAGGGAAATCTTCGGAAGAAAATTCTCTAATTCCAGATACCCCAGCTTTAACTGAGCTAAAAAAAGAATCTTGGTCGTTACCAATTGACGATACAACTCCTATACCAGTTGCTACAACTCGCCTTTTCACTTAAACACCTCCCCTATTATTCCTAAACTCATAGGGTTTTCTACAATGTTCCAATCTTTTGTAAATGTGCCACTTGAAAGTATTTCTCTTATCTCTCCAGGAGTATAAGAAGCACGCAAAGAAGCCTCAAAAAGCTCTCGCATAATTTTAGAGAGGATACTTTTAATAAATATAAGATTCTTTTCTTCTCTTTTAAGGTCAAAAATGACTATCAGTCCCCCATTCTTAACCACGCGAAAAGCCTCTTTAAAAACTTCCAATGGATTACCAGACCAGTGATGTAAGGAAGCATAACTAACTGCAGCATCAAAAAAACTATCCTCCATAGGAACACACTTAGCATCCGCTTTAATGAACTTAATGTTGGTGGAATCATCTACAAAGCTCCTTACATTTTTTTTAGCCAAGGTTAACATTTCTTCTGAAAGATCTATCCCCGTAACCTTATAATTTTTGCTTTTCTTTATCAGTTCAATCGCCAGCCAACCGCTTCCTGTTCCAAGATCTATTATATTTCCTTGTAAAATATTTTCTTTTACAAGACAATTTATAACAGCTTCATAACCCCATTTAGTTAAATATTTCCTACATAGAAGGTTATATTCTGCCACTTCCTTAGGTGTTATCATGCTTTCTTCTTTCTCGGGTATTCTTTTACTCATCTTTTATTAAAGATATGCTACAAATATAAGAATTCATATCGAGCCGCTTTTTCAATTCTTTTACCAAACTATTCTACAGAAAGATATCTTCAGGGACGATTTTTTGAAAATGCTGCCCGGTAGTTTTTACAATTAACTTTCTTTATTACATATATTGGCCACCAGTAAGATTTATGACCGCTCCCGTTATGTATGAAGCAAGGTCAGATACTAAAAAGAGCAGGGTATTGGCTACTTCTTCTGGCTTGCCAATCCTACCCAAAGGTATAAGCTTTATAAGTTCTTGTGATATTTCTCTTGGCAGCTGTTTTGTCATTCGTGTATCTATAAGTCCACAGGCTATTGCATTTACTCTAATATTATAACGTCCAAGTTCACGAGCAAGACATTTTGTAAAGCCAATAAGTCCTGCCTTGGCAGCACCATAGTTTGCTTGCGATTCCCTTCCAAATAATCCTGTAAGCGATGAGATATTTACAATCGAACCGCTCTTTTGTGCAATCATTGTAGATATAATGTATTTTGTAAAATAAAACGGCCCTTTTAGGTTAACTGTTAGGACGTCATCCCAATCTTTTTCAGATAAGATCAATAATGGTTTATCCCGTATAATACCTGCATTATTTACTAATATGTCTATTCTTTGCCATTTTCTCTTCACATCTTCTATCATTGACCTCACAAAAGTTAAATCCGCTACCGAACCTTTGAATACCAGATATTCACATTTTAATTCGTCTAGTGCCTTTATAACCTCACTTGCAGATTTATCATCTGATGAATAGTTAAATGCTACCCTAGCACCTTCGTTACTGAGTTTCAATACAATTGCTTTACCAATGCCTCGAGATGCTCCTGTAACGATTGCGATTTTATTTCCCAATAATTTTTCCATCTTTCTTACCCCTTTGTTTTAATAAACTAATTTGACTTCATCCTCAATTTTGCATATCCGAGTTTTAACTCTTTTCTAACAACTTTCCCGCTTTCTGTTTTAGGAATCCTTTTAATGAATATAATTTCATCAGGTATCTTAAAAACGGGTAAACGATCAGACAAAAATGCCCTTATCTTTTCCCTTCTAATATGACTATCTGTTGGTACAACAAATGCTACAACTTTCTCTCCATATGTAGGATCGGGTACTCCGATTACCCCCGAGCAAGAAATAAAGCGACACTCTTTAAGAACATTCTCAATTTCTGAAGGATAAATATTATTCCCTCCTCTATTAACCATATCATCCATCCTGCCAAGAATTTTTAGATTACGATTTTTGTCCAACATCCCATTATCTTTCGTATGAAACCATCCATCTTTGACCAAAGGAGATAAATTATTCTCAAGATAACCTGAGCTCATTGCCGGGCTCTTAACAAGTACTTCTCCATTTTTGGCAATTTGGAGGTTAATATCCTTTAGAGGTTTACCAACAGTACTAAAATCACCATGGGTAGAGACAGACGTTACGGCGAGCAGTTCAGTCATTCCATAATGTGGATATAATTCAATTCCAGTTTTTTCCTCCATCTGTTGCACAAAACTACTGGCTATAGTCGCCCCTGTCACAGTGCCACGAATCTTTTTTACCAAAATTTTTTGGTTTGTTTCATCTAAAAATCTCATAATTTTAATAAAGCTTGTCGGTGTTCCTATAATAAAACTCGTTTTCTCTTCATTGACCGCCTTGACTAAGGACATTGTTCCCCTACCTTCTGGTAGAACAAGTGTCTGTCCATAACAAAGACTTGGAATTAAAATACAGCCTAAAGTAGCAGCAGAAAAAAGAGGAATACAGGACAAAAATCTTTCCTGTTGCTTAATTTCCCATGCAGAAAAACTTCTTTCACCAACAAAGATAAAATCCTGTTGCCTGTGGTATACACCCTTAGGTGTATCGGTTGTACCAGAAGTAAATAAAATAGCAAATGTATCTTTCTCTCTTGAAATTTTTCTGTCCAATTCAAATGACAGCAAGTGGATTCTTGAAGAAAATCTGACTGACTTTTTTATCTTATTTTTAACTATTCCTAATTTAGATATCAATAGAGGGTCAACAATAAGTATTTGGGGTGCTGTTCTTAAAATGACCTCCTGTATTGTTCTTTTTGGATATTTTACATTGATTGAGAAAAAAGCGCCCCCTATTTTTGCTACTGCTAAGAGAGAATAAATAAGTTCTGGAGATTCTTTCAATAGAAATCCTACAACTGCAGATTTTTTACATCCAATTTTTTTCAATGACAATGCCAATTGCTCGGATATTTTTGCTAACTCACCAAAGGAGATATAATCTCCTTTATAAACTACTGCAATTCTACCTGCTTTAACTCTTTTAAAAAACTCAAAAATATCCTCATTCATTTTTGGTCCAAGTTTGAAGGATTACAACTGCAACCGCATAAGAACCAAAGTGTGATAAAGAAAAGAATATTTTATCAACATACTTTTCGTCGCATATCTCTTTCATGCGGTTGTGTAAAATTACCCGGGGTGCGCCCGTGGCGTCATTTTCTATTTCTATACTCTTCCAATCAACACTACTCCATCCAAGATTAAAGGCTTTCAAAACTGCTTCTTTACCAGCAAACCGCGCGGCCAAATGCTGATATATATTTTTTTTCTCCCTACAGCATTCCTGTTCTCCCTTAGTGAATACCTTATTGATGAATCCATCACCACTATTCTCTATCGCCTTTTTGATCCGATTGACTTGTATTATATCTACCCCTATCCCACTGATCATTTTCATCCCTAAAAGAAGATTCTTGTTTCAAAATAATAATAATTTTTCATGGGAGACAGACCGAATTCTGATTCTCCATCGCCCTTAAATACAGCCGCTCCAAACCTCAACATCATAAAATCCCTTATCAATTTGTAGTCGACTGTTGGTAAGATAACAAAACTTTTATCTTCAAGGTTCAGTAATATACCACAGGTAACGCCGAATTTATTATAAATTTCAGGATTCCAGACGCGAACAAATAAATAATGTCGCCTTAAATATCGATACGTCATCAAGGAGTTCGCTAAAGAAAGATTAAATTTGAATAAATCTTCGGAAAAACCGTTTGGTGGTGACATTAGTTTGTTGTTATTATCCTTAATTATTGTAAAAAATTCTTTCCACTCGTTCCCATCATATCCATCTTGATTATAAAAATATTCTACGATGTAATTAGTCTTATTTACAGATGTGTAGTGTCCCCCGATGAGTCCTCTTAGAAAAACTTTTTCTTCATCTTCTGGCTCATATATCTCATATTCAAAAATTCCACTGCCGGGTAAACCAATCTCGCCTTTTTTTCGCAAATATTTTCTATCGCTATCAAATCGAACTCCTAACCCACTATGGACTTCAAATTTTTGTCCAACTACCCTGGATATGTTGAATCCTATCCTTCCATAATTTGAATGGAAATAGGATATAGATAAGTCGGTATCATATAGCAAGGTAGAAAATTTAAATTCTGCTCGTGTGTTTTCTTCTTGCAGATTATCGATTTCAGGTGCTATGACTGTTGTTAGAGTTACATTTTCTAATAAGAGTTCACTCCGTATAATATAATTTCCTTCCCGGTCAGACCTCTGTTCTTCTTCTTTTAAGGTAAAATCTATTTCTTTCTTTTCGCTAAAAAAGTCAGATGGGTAATAGCTAAACCCTACACCTCTAATCAAATTTTCCTTCCCCATAGACAAGAATAGACCCTTCCCTAAATTGAAATTGAGATAAGCATTGTCCAGATAATTTTTTCCCATTTCTTTATTTCCTTTTTTAATCCACGTTGGCCTCGTTTTCAACGTAAATCCGAAGTTCTCATTAAAATACAAATTCATAAAAAGATTTAAATAAATCTTACTTTCCCGTTCAGGGAGATCGAATACCTTAAAATCAGGATTAAGCGGATTATCTTTTCTGAATTTATTTTCGACAAATCTCACCACAAAAGAACCGTAATATTGAACATCCATACAGAAAGCAATGTTAAAATATAAAATAAGTAAAAATAGGCAACCAAGAAATAGAGGACAATTTAATTTTTTTATTGGTTTCATCGAAGATATTTCAGATGAGTTTTTTGAAAATAATAGTCAGGAAATCTTTTTATCTCAAAATTGCTATATTTCATAATAGATGATTCATTCTTGCGAAGCTCGTCAATTATCTCCATTTCCGTAGGTCTTTTCTTTCCTAGTATCAATTCATAATTCTTATAATATGCCGTTTTTAGCCACTTACCGCTAATTGCATAAAATTCAGCTTTGTATGGGTTAAAAGTTTCTTTTTCTATTAATAGTGCGATTTTTCCGTAAGCAGCACTTTTACATTTGGCTACAAGTTGTAATTTATACATCTTTTTATTATCCGTCTCCATTTCGCTAATAGAGACGGGGCTATAATCAATTGAATAAACAACCCTTGCTACATCTCCATTAGAAACTTCTCCTAAGAGTCTCTGCTGTGGAGTAATCCGTATTGGTTTTCTTATCCCTTGCGTGTAAAACCAAAGATTTTCACCAACCATAAGTAAAAATTTACCCTTATCAGCAGGCGGATAAAGAAATTTAACCAGAGATTTTGTTTCATCTCCGACAAAAAGTTTAAATTTTTTGGTGATTTTTTTCCCGTCTTTTCGCGATATTATTTCCAAGTCACAAACAAAGTGTTTCGAAGGGGCTCTTATCTCATCAACCTTTTTCAATATTTCTTCAGCAGGAGAAAGTGCAAAACCAAAATTATTTACTATTAAAACTAGAAAAAATAAAAAGATTATTCTCTCCACAAAATCCTCCATTTATGTATGACGCAATGCATCAACTACATTGAGGTTTGCTGCTCTGAAAGCGGGATAGAAACTTGAAACTATAGAAACCAAGACCGTAGAAATATAAGAATATATTACCACCTTAGGCACTATCAAAATAAGTGCACTGTATCCCTGTGTCATCATCGGTGGGGGAGGTATATAAATTCCTCCAGTTATATTTATAACAGTCGCAACAACTATGCCTGTGATTATTCCCAGCATTCCTCCGATTACCCCAATAAGAAATCCTTCAGTGAAAAAGAGTAATATTGTTGTGGATTTTTTTGTTCCGATAGCCCTGATAGTCCCTATTTCCCTTGTCCGTTCAAAAATTGACATAGTCATTGTATTAGCGATGCTGAAAAAAACAATCAGAGCAATTATGACCTTCATTACACTAAATATCCCTGAATACAGACGAACAACACTACGATAAAAATTCGCAAGTTCATCCCATCTCTTTAGTTCTAAATTAAATTTTTTGGCTTCAAATATATCTGTGAGCTGAGTTGCCATACCATCTGTATGTTCTGTTTTATCAAGAAGGAGTAGAATTTTTTCCACAGAATTTGTGTTCAACAGTCTCTGGACTGTCGTAAGGGGAAGTTTGACCGCAACAGAATCATACTCCCGGGAACCACTTTGAGATACCCCAACGACTTTTACATCTACAGCATTAATAGAACCATCGACCGTCATCGTCAATAATGTTACATAATCATCTATCTCTACTCCCAACGACTTTTTTAGCATATTTCCAATCACTGCTTCATCTTCCCCGTAAATATCCTCTCCTTCTACCAATGCTTCAAAAGTCGCTAACTTAGATTCCTTTTCATGAACGCCACCTATTCCCAAACAGGTATGTGTATTTTCACCACTACTTATAAGCCCAGCGAATGAAAGTCTTGGAGCGGAAGTTTCTATATTAGCCATTTTTACCAATTCTTCTTCAACTTCGCTAAAATTGTCAATTAAATATTCCAAGCGGTTCTCTAAGCCTTCTTGAGAATATCCTTTTTTGTATATCTGTATATGGCCTAACTGCGATCTGATTGTTGACTCCCTTAATCCCCAAAATGAAAAATGAACAAAACCACCGAAAACGACCAAGGCAACCATACCGGAGATAATTGCAAGGAAAGTTAATGTGGTACGCCGTTTATTTCGAAAAATATTTCTTAGTGCTAATGAAAAAATCTTATTCATTTTTATTAATCCTCCACATATTACCCCTCTTTGAGTGATATTTTTCCGTCTCGCAAGTAATAAATTTTCTCGGCATAATTAAGAATTTTATGGTCATGCGTCGAAAAGATAAATGTGATTAAATGTTCTTTGCTTATTTTACGCATAAGTTCAAGTATTGCTTCACCGGTCATCGTATCTAAATTTGCCGTTGGTTCATCAGCCAGGACAATCTCCGGCAAAGTCACTAAAGCACGTGCTATAGAAACTCTCTGTCTCTGTCCACCAGAAAGCTCATCGGGCCTGTGATTTTTGAACTCTATCAGCCTAACTTCCTCTAACATCTGCAAGACTCTCTTTTTTCTTTCGCGGCCACTCACTCCCTGGATCAAAAGTGGATATTCTACATTTTCATATGCGCTAAGTACTGGTATAAGGTTAAATGTCTGAAAAATAAACCCAATATGTCGATTCCTTAGTTCAGACAATTTAGTATCTGAAAGTGCTAATACTTGCATGTCTAAAACCGTTATATCTCCTCTGGTAGGTCTATCCAAGCATCCAATGAGATTAAGCAAGGTTGTTTTCCCACTACCCGAAGGTCCGCAGATACATATGAATTTTCCTTTATTCTTTATTTGCAAATTTATTCCCTGTAATGCTTTTATTTCTGTTTTTCCAAGATAATATGTCTTCTCGATATCTTTAATTTCTACCACTTTCTCCATGACAAACACTCCTTTTAATTGTATTTTTACAAAGAAAACATATCTTCTCTTCCCTAAAAGGCGGTAACACTAAAAACTTTCCCATATTTTTCCCCAAGGCAAATTTTATACTTTTCGCCAATGAAATAAAAATTGGTATAGAGAATGTTTTTCCCAAATCCAAAATTGACTTTATATCAATTATCTTTTGATTTAACGAAGGCTCAAACTGATTATGAAAGTTTTTAGATACATTTGCAAATATGTAGCCTCCTTCCTTAGGATAGTTATTTTCTATTTTTACTATTGTATATGGATAGTGCTTCCTTTGTTGTAAATGTTCTAAAGATTCCATAACAATTACGACTGCTGATTCTGATATTGAATTCTTCTTAGCGAAATAATGTAAGCAGGTTTTTGATAGCTTTAACCATCCACCTGTCAAAACAATATCACAAATTTTATTTTTCAGCAATTCTGCAGCAATAATTATTGCATCTATCTCGGCACATTGTGTAACTGAAAAAGTTATACATGGACCTTTTATTCCCCAGAATATAGAAATGGCGGATGCCGGACTGCTTGCCAAAGAATTAGAAAACGCATGAGGCTCCAAATTATTGTTCAGAACACTTTCCTCAAAAGATTCGTAGCTTAAGAAACTGCCAAAAGTTGTAGCAAATATGATGCCTACCCTTGTCCTGTCAAACTTCTTAATATCAATTCCCGCATTATCTAGTGCTATCTTTGTTGTCACAAGCATCATTTTAGCATCGTCATTTGTTTGGCGAAATCTCTCCCATCTGTTGAAAAATGAGATTTCCTTAGCTTGTTGTATATTTATTATCTTCGAGTTTTTAGGGGGAAGTAACAGCGCAATGCCGCTTACCGCAAATGGATTAAATCCGTTTAAGGACGATACAGGCATTATTTCCTCCAAAAGCAGCATTTGTAGAGATTGCTACATCTAGAAACTTTTTCCGGCCTTTTCCAGGAACAAAGTCAAAAGGAAAATCTTTTTCAGGAAATTCAAAATTGACCGTGGGTGGTATAAAAGATCTTTCAATACAAAGAGCGCACAAAGCAGCCTCAATTACACCACACGCACCACTTGTATGACCAAGAATGGGCTTAGTCGAACTAATAGGAACTTTAAATGCATATTTCCCAAATAACTTTTTTATAGCAATGCACTCTGCTCTGTCATTATGTTCTGTGCCTGTGCCATGAGCATTAATATAAGATACTTCCTCAACTTTTACATCAGCGTCCTTCAAAGCATCTTTAATACATCTGTAAATACCTTCACCAGCAAAATCCGGTGCTGTAAAATGTCTGGCATCTGAACAAGTGGAAAATCCTTTTAACTCACAATAGATTTTAGCATTGCGTTTTTTAGCATGATCCAAGTTTTCTATAACAAGCACAGCGGCCCCTTCCCCTAAGATCAGTCCATCTCTACTTTTATCAAAAGGTTTGCAACAATTAGTAGTCAATGCTCGTAATGAATGAAAACCTGCAAAAATAAATTCGTTTAAAACATCCACACCTCCAACAATAGATATATCTGCTTTATTGTTCCTTATCGCCAAAAGCCCCAACCCCAAAGCAATTGTAGAAGAAGTACAAGCAGTAGAAATTGTTAAACCATTATTTTTCAATCCAAGATCTCTCTGACACCTAAGGGATAAATTTTCCAATGGAAGAAAATAAGAATCGGATTCATCTAATCTCCTGTACCAATTCTCCCAACCAATAAGGGAGCCATGTGTTGTACCGATAAAAAGTGTAGTGTTTTTGTCCGTCAAGGAAATTCTTTCAATGTTTGCATCAATCAATGCTTCATCTATCACTTTTTTTAAAAAAGTATAAGCTCTGTCTTTAGTACCAGAAATGTCCTTTATTTCACCCGCCTCTTTGCAGAAATATCTTGAAGTATCAAAAAGTGTAATTTTAGAAACACCTCCTTTCCCTTCTTGAACACTACTGAAGAAGGATTCCTTCCCTATGCCTGCTGATGTCACCAAACCTATTCCTGTTACTACTGCTTTATTCATAGATTCTTAGCTTTTTAAGCCTTTCATAGTGTAATGAAACTGTTTGACGTCAAAAGTAGAAAAAACTTTCCTTTTCCGGTCTATCTCAAGTAGTAAACCTTTTAATATTTTACCAGGCCCGACTTCGACAAATGTATCAATTCCAAGTTCGTACATTCTTTGCATAGATTCAAACCATCTAACAGGAGAGAGCATAGTATTTCTAAGCTCTTCTTTTATTTTTTCTTTCTTAAATATAACTTCTGCAGAAGTATTAGTTACTATAGGAAATTCTGGCTCTCTTATTTTTATGTTTTCTAATACGTTCTGAAAACTTTGTTGTGCCTCCTCCATCAAGGATGAATGAAATGCGCCACTTACAGGTAAAAAAACCACTCGTTTCGCCCCAGAATTGATTGCTATTTCACATACATTTCTGACCCCTTCTGACTCACCAGAAACAACAACTTGTGATGATGTATTATGATTCGCTATGTTTACAATGACATTATTTGATGAGACATTTTTACAGATTTCATTTACCCTATCAAAGGATAGTCCAATAATAGCAGCCATCTTGCCAGGGCTATGAATACCGGCTTCCGTCATTAGCTCTCCACGTAGACGAATGAGTTTTAACCCGTCCCCTAATGATATCACACCTGCGATGACTAGTGCGGAATGTTCACCAAGGCTGTGTCCTGCAATGTAATTAGGAACAATTCCTTCTTCAAATAAAAGCGAGCTTACAACCATGCTATGTAAAAAGATTGCTACTTGAGCATTTTTGGTTTCTTTTAATTCTTGGTCAGGACCGTTAAACATAATTCTAGTTATGTTTATTCCTAAGATTTCATTGGCCTCATCAAGCAATTTCCTCGCTTTATCAAAATGAAAATAAAAATCCATGCACATTCCCACGAATTGGGACCCTTGTCCTGGATATAGAAATGCTATCATTGTTCCTACCTATACAATAAATTTATCCCAATGATAATGAGTACCACTGGCCAAAACTTCCATGCAAGATTCACATTTATTCCAAAATTTTGCAAAAATAGTAAGATCCCCGCCGTTATCAAAATTATCCCAACTAAACCTAAGAAAAATCGAGGCTTGAACCTACATACCCGAAACTTTTTGCCTACTTTATTTGGCACTTTTATGAACTTCATTTATCCTCCTTTTAACATCTTCTAATTCTTCTCGGAGTTCTTTTTCATATTCTTCTAAGAATTCTAAATATTCCTTTTTGTCAAAACGATTAAGTCCCGGGGCACAAAAAATAAAACCAAAGGGAAACCTGCCAAAAAATCTAAATTTACATTTTTTGTTTCTAAACATCGTTTTCTATTCAATATCCATGGTTGTGAATTTTGCCTTAGTTACTAACATGTTTTCTACTTTCACCTCACCATAGAACATATTCATTTTACCTATCTTTTTGATAAATTTTACTTCGATAGCCATTTGGTCACCGACAGTAACTGGCTGTAAAAATTTTACGTCCATACTAATGAGAAATGATTCCTTAGGTAGTGATTCTTTTTCTTCTTTTGAAATTTCTTCCGGAGGAGGACCAACAAATGCACCAGTCTGGGCTATTGCTTCCGCAATGAGCATTCCAGGCATAATTGCCTGTTTTGGAAAATGACCCATAAATTGCCATTCATTGATTGTGATATTTTTTATTCCTTTGCAGTAACCTGGCTTTTGTTCCACGATTTTGTCCAACATCAGGAATGGAAATCTATGGGGTAATCTTCTTCTGATATCTTCAATATCAAAGATCAAGTTCTTTCGTCTTATCTTTTCCATGCCCTATTCCTCAAAATATTTACCAACAACTATGCTACAATTATTCCCACCAAAACCAAAGGTGTTAGACATAGCGAAATTAACTCGTTTATCTCGCGAGGCATTAGGTACATAATCAAGGTCACATTTAGGATCTGGGGTTTCATAATTGATAGTCGGCGGCACGAAATTATAATTTATTGCCAAAATTGTTGCTATTAACTCATTAGCACCGCAGGCACCTAAAGTATGTCCTATCATTGATTTAGTAGAACTTATGGGAATTTCATAAGCATAACCTTTGAAAACTTTTTTTATTGCTATTGTCTCGATTAAATCATTATATAAAGTGCCTGTCCCGTGAGCATTTACATAATCAATTTTCTCATAACTAATCATAGCAGATTCCAAAGCTAAACTCATCGAAGCAGCTGGACCTTTACCGGAAATATCTGGTGCTGTCATATGGTACGCGTCAGAAGACACGCTATAGCTCAAAATTTCAGCAAAAATAGGTGCATTTCTTCCTTTTGCATGTTCTAACTCTTCAAAAATCAAAATACCAGCACCCTCACCTAAAATTAACCCTTCACGATTTTTATCAAAAGGACGGCAAAGGCTTGTAGAAACATTCCTTAGAACACCAAAACCAGCACAAGTAAGTTCAGCCATTGTATCAAACCCACCTGTTATCACTATATCTGCTTCTGCAAAACGTATCAGGTCAAAAGCACAGCCCATGGCGACATTTGCTGAACTACAGGCAGTTGAAGTAACAATATTAGGCCCCAATAAACCATAATTAACACAAATCCTTGTTCCAGCAGAATATAAAGGATAATCTAATAAATAACTAACAAAATGTTTCGAGGTTGCAAAAAGTTTTTTGTAGTATTTTCCTGCAAGTATCGTGCCTCCAAGCGTCGTCCCTAAACAGACCCCACATCTCCTCTTATCTTCCTTAGAAAAATCTAACTTGCTTCTTTCTATTGCTTCGTTACAAGCCACTAAAGAAATCTGTGAAGCACGGTCCATCCTTTTCAATTCTCTTTTTGAAAAATATTTAAATAGTTCAAGATTTTTTATTTCTGCACCATATTTATACTTCCATCCTCTTGTATCAAATGCTGTAATCTTCTCTATACCACAGATTCCTTTTTTTAATCCTTGACAATAACTTTCTATTGTGTCCCCTATAGGCGAAAGAATACCCATGCCCGTTACTACTACCCTTCTTTTATTCTTCATTTTTCTTCCCTAACAGTATATCTGGCATTCTTAATAACAATCTACCATCTTTTGTAGTTATTACATTAACGGTCTTTCCTGTAGCTAAGTGACGTTTAGTTTTTTTATGTAATACTTCATAATTCACCTGAATTTTGGGAACCGAGGAAAGCTCTGTTGTTGCTTTTATTATCACGACATCACCATATCGAGCTGGATATTTATAGTAACAATGAACTTCAACTACAGGAAATAGGTATCCAAGACCTTCCCATTTAGTGATTGATACTCCGAACTGGCGCATAAGTTCGTCCCTTGCTATATTAAACCATATTATATAGTTAGCATGATATACAAGACCCATCTGATCTGTTTCCGAATATCTCACTTTAATTTCGACATCACAACTATACTTCATAGCTTTTTATATCTTATTGAGTATATACTTTTTTTAGCCGTTCCGATGCCTGCTTTCCAGATGGCGATTCCGGAGAAACTTCCGCTGCTTTCCTCCAAAATTCTTGTGCTGAGTTTATTTTTCCTTTATCATTAAGGACTTCTCCTTTCAAATAATAAATTTTTGCTAATAAGCCTGATGGGAAAAGCAATGGTTCTTTTTCAGCAAACTCAAGCAAGAATTCTAAATCTCTCTCTGCAAACTTATATCTACCAAAAAAACGAGGAAGAGCTCTACTATTACTAATTCGCAGTATCCGCATTACTATATTACTCGGTTCGTTTTTAATTGCTTTATCTATAAGTTTTGTCCCATCCGACACATACCTTATTTTGTTAATTGGGTTAAAAGAATCGCGTCCCAAGATAGTTGTGGCACTGCCAAGATATGCTAAAGTTTCGATATCAGCAGGCAAGGTATTATGTAACTTCTTTAAATATCTCACACTGCGTTTGGCTACCCCTCTGTTTCCTAAAGCAGCCAAGTTATGATACGCTATTCCCAAAATCTTTAACACTTCCGTTGATTTTTCGATGCTGTATTTATTTTCATAATCTTTTACAATCTCTCTGAGTTCCTTTTCATCCCAGACATTATAAGGATAATCAACTCTAATTTGTTCTCCAATAGAGAAACATGGAAAAATTATGAAAAGAATGTTCACCAGTGCCAAAAGTTTCGATAAATTTAGTTTCATTGTGTAATACCTCCTTTATCTTCTTTTTCTTTACCCTCTAACCGTTCCATAGTGAAGTCTACAATGGTATTTATAGAACGGAATGCCTGCATATCTTCATCTGTAATAGATATTCCGAATTCCTGTTCAATACCAACAACAATTTCTAATGCATCAACAGAATCCAATCCCAATCCAAGCCCAAATAATGGACTATCATCAGCAATTTCATCTGGCTCCAAATCTAATCTTAGTCTGTCGATCAAAACTTTTTTTACGCGCTCAAGAATCTCCTTTCTCTGTTCAGTCCTTTCCTTCACCTTTTCTTTTCTAACGTCTGTTTTGCTGTTTATAGCTACACCTCCTTTAAAAGATTGCGCTGTTTAGAGACAAAAAGTTTCGCATGAAAAAAACTTCAGCAATAAACTGAATTATTGCACTCCAATTGCTGCGGTTTCTATGTAAAGAGGCCCTATTTTTTCACTAAAGGAAAATATTCTTTAAAAATTTCTATCTTTTTTGGGCATATCCAACGCCAACTTCGTAAGCCATTTCTTGTAATTTGCTACCAATGAGAAATGACCTTAAGATATGAGTACCGCCCGTGGAAGCCCGCAAAAAGAAAATAAACTTTTCCATTTTACTTCGTTTCCTCTTCTTTTATTCCTGTTACTGTTTTAGTTAAAAACAATGGAGTAGATGCAGTATGAAGGATCTCCCTAATATTGGGTTGTACTTCTATTTCAAAATCGATACCAGAATATGCATATTCTCTCTTAATGTAAGCGCACCCAATCGTTCTTTTTAATTTTGGAGAATATCCTGAGTGAATAACAAATCCTACATTTTCTTCCTCAATATAAAGTTTATTATTTCTCTGAATCCTTTCTGATTCTGAAGTAAACATTGTCAATTTTTGAATTGGCTTTGCTTGCTTTTCTTTAAAGATAGCATCTTTACCAATAAATCGTTCCTTACGGAAATTTACCATCCAGTGCAGCCCTGCTTGCAAAAGCGTAGTATCGGGCAACAGATCTTTTTGTTGATTTACTGATCTCATTTCTAACATTGGGATTTCCAAAGAATCTAATCCACAGCAAAGTAAGTTAAAATCTTTGCCCACTTCGATTATCTTTTCCCAGACTCTTAATGTCTTATCAGGCGGTAATAAAAATTTATATTCATATTCTCCTGATAGTCCACATCTATAAAGTATACAATCTATATCGTCAATTTTATAACGCTCAAATCCAAGATAGGGAAGTCCTAATATGTCTTCACTAATGACTATTTTAGGTATCTCTATCGCCTTAGGTCCATTTATTGAGATACAACTAAATTCTTCGCTTATGTCTTTTATTTCTACTCTGTCTTGTTTATGTCCATTTAACCAATCCAGTAAAGTTCTCCTTTTCTCCGGGTCGGTAAAAAGCAAATAGTCATCTACATCTTTTAACACATGAACCAAGGCAATTATCGTTCCATTATCTCCACAAATAGCGGTATAAATAGATTTCCCCTCTGAGAGCGAAAGGATATTCCCTGTACAGATATAATCTAAATAGTCAGTAGCGCCTTCACTTGCTATTCTTACCTTTGTTACTCCTGAAACATCCATTAAGGCAATGTCATTTCTAATTGCCCAGTATTCTTTTTCAAACTCATGATACTTACTTACCATTTCGCATTCGCAATCTCCATAAGTTTTAAATTCTGCTTTGTTCTTTAAATGAAATTCATACAACGGTCTTTTTACCATTTGGTTAACACCTCTTTGATATTTTTATTTCTTATGTGCAAATGTTTCTTCAAATTTAAATAATATTTTAAGTCCCCGTTTACGTCTATTTTATTCTATCTTTCTAAAATATCGGGCTTTTTTCTCTTGTGTAATTAGTGTTTCTCACTGCTGCTCCCGATGTATTTATTTCTAAAAGTTTTTTATCGTTTAGATTTGGCTTATCCCTCCATTTTTCTTAACCTAGTAATTTCCTAAGACCAAATATTCCATTTGTGTTGATAAAAAGGCATTTAATGCATTTTCAGGAGTTTCCCTTTCGGTACAGAATGTTTATGTCTTGTAATACGTTCAGATTCAATTGCTACCATTATTTTCCCATCCTTCGATAGACAGACAGAGAAGTCATGCATAAGACAATTAATACCCAAAATATACATTGATTATACCTTCCTTAGAATAAATGAATTATAAATTCCACCCCAACAATATCCCTCAACCAAGACAGTGTTTAACTTGGCTATCTTTGAATTATTGGTCACGAGATTTAAATCGCATTCATAGTCAAAATGTTTGTAGTTGATTGTTGGAGGTATAACATTGTGCTTAATTGCCAAACATGAAATGATAATATTATAAAATAAACCCGTTGCCCCTAGCATCCCTGTTGCACCTTTTATACTACTGACAGGGCATTTATACGCATAATCACCAAGAGCTGCTTTAATGCCTTTTGTTTCGACCAAATCTAAATCTTTTAATGAATTTGCAAAGGCGCAGATGTAATCTATCTCCTCTTCTCTTACATTCGTAGAATTTAATGCTTTCTTAATCACCATCGATACTCCTATACCTGTTGGGTCGCAATCCGCTAAACGATAACCATCATTGCACATCCCAAATCCAATAATCTCACCATAAATATGTGCATTTCGTTTTTCTGCATTATTGAGTGTTTCTAACATAACGAATCCGCTACCTTCTGAAAGCACCATTCCATTTCGTGTTTTATCAAATGGTCTTGAACCTTCTGGTTGTGTATCACAAGGAGATAGGACTCCTAAATGAAAATATGCTTCCCTTACTGCCTCACTTAATTCATCAGCAGCACCCACCAATGCATAATCAATCAATCCAGTCCTCAAATAATGGATAGCGTAAGCAAGGACAGAGCCACTCCCGCCACCACCCATAGGCATCACGACACAAGGCCCCCGAATACCTAATTTGATACTTAGTAAACTTGCAGGAGCATTAAATACTGTTTCTGCGAATAGTAATGGATCTATACTTTGTGGTCCTGTACTAAGCAAATTTTTGTAAATTTTTTCAATTGCGTTAATTGACCCCTGAGAAGTAGCAAAAAAAATACCTGTCTTAGATGAATTACCTCTTGTAATTTTGATTTTTGCATCCTGAACACACAAAATACCAGCTGTTAATGCGAGTTGTGAAATAAATGTTGTTCTTAATAAACGTTCGTCACGAATTACATTCCTTAGAAATCCAGATGAAATTTCACCGCCGAGTTTCGCTGGGATTTTTTGATTCGGAAATTTTGTTATTTCTTTAATACAACTTTTGCCTGAAACAATATTTTCAAAAAAGTTGTTCTTATCTACACCAAATGGCGTTACCGTACTTGCTCCTGTGATAACTATTCTTTGTTTCATCTACGAATCTCTAAGTTTATTTGTGAATCCACTAAAGGTTTTGCTTAAGTGACCTTTACAATTTTCAACAAAATAGGGATAACAAATCCTTTTAGTATTTTGAATATGAACCAAGATCCCCTTTGGCCAGATGATGTCCACGCTAACTCCCTTTTACTAAATTCTCTAATACCGCGGTGCATATCCTGTCCGAAATTCTACACGCTATCCGGACGAAAAAGCCTGAAGCCTAGCTGAAAATGCAGGATATATTTTGGATGTGGATCACCATGAAAATTGGGGTACGAACCCCCTCCAAAAGACTGAAGTCCTTCCGAAAAGGAGGATTTATGCGACGGCCAACCTTGTTGTCGCAAGAACTCCGGATGAATTCCGATATCCGTTATTTTGGATCTGTTTAGAAATTAGTGTTTTAAATTTAGAATTCTGGCGAAGGAAGTCAAGCATATCGCCATTAATACTATAATACCCATATGATATTTGTGTGAAGATTTTGTGAAATTTTTGTGAAATTTAAAGTGGGCTTAATTATGCAGCGTTTTTGGTAGGATTTTACTGCGTGAATAGGCCGATTGCCAAGAAGCTAAACTTCGCATAAATCAGTGGGGAGGGGCCACTCCACTACTCTTCATCAATGAATTTGTAGCCGATGCCTTCTATGGTCTTAATCTTCTTGCCCTCACTACCTAACTTCTGCCTTAGTATCTTGATGTGGGAATCTACTGTCCTGGTGGTGCCAAAGTATTCATATCCCCATATGCTCTCTGTTATGAAACCCCTGTTTAATACTCTACCCTTCTTCTTCATCAGAAGGCAGAGCAAATCGAACCCTTTAGGTGTCAACTTGACTGGCTTGCCTTTAACCTGAACAGTATGTTTAGTTAAGTCTACATATATCTCTCCAGAGACCAGGGTCTCCTCTGTCTCCTTTATCCATTCAAGAACCTCCGTAGATATTTCTTTCCTTAACTTCTCATCATAGAATACTTTTACTGTGTTCCCTTCTCTTTTTGCCTGACCTAGGGCTTCTTTAGCCTGCTTAATCAGAATCTCTTTCTTCATCTCTCTATTCTGTCCATCAAAGCTCGCTATCCCTATACTTACGTTTACACCTAACTCTTCCTCCTTCACTCTTCTCCTTAGCCTCTCCCCTATCTCCACTGCTTCCTTTATCTGCTTCTTCAACCTCTCCCTGATGTTTCCCCAAGGCTCTTCTGTGATTTCTGGCAAGATTATTCCAAAACCCTTCTCCCCACACCTACAGGCTATATCTCCCACCCTGAGATTACCCCTGACTATCTCTGCTATACTCTTCAATAATTTATCTTCTTCCTTCTGTCTATATCTCTTTTTAGATTCTTCAAAATTATCTACCTCTACCATCATCAATGAGAGACAGTGTCTATACCTCTTTGCCTTCTCTATCTCTTCTCTCAGCCTTAACTCAAAGTACTTTGGCTGATAAAGGCCAGTCAACTCATCAGTTATCACCTCAGTATGCAATCTGGCATTCTCTATGGCTACTGCTGCCTCTGCTCCCAGGGATTCCAGTATATCTATGTCTGTCTGGTTGTATATGCCTCCTGACTGCTTGTTGAAGAGATTCAACACTCCCACTAAGTTATGCTTATAAAATAAAGGTAAGACGAATTCTGCTCCTATCTTTCCCAGGTCTCCATAGATGTTTTCAAAGGCCTTTCCAGGTAGAGCCCTCTCCATCTCTTCTTTTATGAACACTGCTTTTGATTGTTTAAGCCAGGGAATGATCCCCTCGTTTGGCTTTAAAACATAATTATCAACTAATTCCTCATCTAGACCATATGATGCTTTTATCTCATATCTCCGCTTGCCCTCTTCTTTTAAAAATAACGAAATCTTATCTACTCCCACAGTCTCTGAAATTGTATTAACAATATAGTTCAAAAGCTGCTTCAAATCCAGCATAGTAACCAACGATTTTGTCGATTCTCTAAGAAGCTTCTGGTAATCATATTTCCCTCCCAGGATAACTGGCTGAAGTAGTCTTCTCAAAGGCCCATAAAGAAAAGGTGAAACAATCGCAGTCAAGATAACAGCAATTATCGTAACTGGGCGAGAGAAAAATGTCATGGCTACTACTATGAAGACAATGGCAGGAATCAATGAAGAGACCAATCGAAGAGTAGTATCTCTTAT
>JABXJU010000124.1 GCA_013375405.1 Candidatus Helarchaeota archaeon | reverse complement strand
TGCTCTTCCGATCTGCGGTGAAATTTTTCTAACATTACATATCGTATAATCATATATTATTCCTAAATACCAAAAATTTTGTTAAAAATTCGCGATATATTATAATTAATAAACGCTTATAATTATTAGATAGTTTTATGAATTGAAATTGGTTAAATTAGAAGGGTGAATAAATGAGTGTTAGAAGTAGCCGAATTTCACAAGATGTAGCTGCACTGAAAAAGATGCTGAAAAAGGGCGAAATCGTCCAATTAAAACCATTTAATCCCAAAACTAGGAGTTTGGATCACCTTGCGGTTACAATACAGGGGCCCAAGGGTACTCCCTATCAGGGTGGTTTGTTCCGTCTTGAAATCAAATTCCCCCATGATTATCCTCGAAAACCTCCTTTCATGCGAATGCATACTGGTCTCTGGCATCCCAACTTTTGGCCAAAGCCCACGGAATATCCCGGACAGCGAAATATCTGTCTTTCGCTTATAGATCCGAAGTACGTTGGGAAGAAAGGTGGGTGGAGTCCATCAAAAACTATCGTGACCGTTATCCAGACAATCCTTGCCATGCTCAACACACGCGGCAAACTTGTAGATCCCACGGATGTTTTTAATAAAAAAGCAGCCCTAGAAATGATGAATAATCCTAAAAATTTTGAGAAAAAAGTGCGGTTTTTAGTAAAAAAGTATGCAAAAAAGAAGTGGTAAAGAGTTTTGAGGATATTTTATGACTGATAATGATGAATCCAATAAAGATTCACTCGATATAGATGCTTTAAGAAAGCGAATAAAGAAAGAACTCAAAGTTGAACTTCTTGAAGAAGTCCGTAGGGAACTAAAGTTTGAAGAAAAAGCCGCAAAAGTTGACAAACCTGAAATCGATGAGAAAGCTGAAACTATTGAGCTTACCCGCGAAGCTCCAGCTCCCATTGCGCCCGTGAAGGCGAAAGAGCCAGCTCCCACAGCGCCCGTGAAGACGAAAGAGAACATCATCGTCTCAATAACTCCCATTCTTAAAATTGCCAGTCATGCGTATAAGTATGCTAATCCTAGTATTCCTAAAAATAAATGGGTGGAAGTTATCGGTCTTCTTGCAGGTGCCCTTGATGCTAACGGCCATACTCTTTATTTAGAAGATGCTTACCCTATGGGCCATGGAACAACCGTCTATGCTGAAATTAAGGATTATAAAAACTATGTGCGCGCTTATAAGGATATTAAGAAAAAGAATTTCTTTATTTGTGGCTGGTATCATTCACATCCATCTTATGGACTGTTTATGAGTAAGGAGGACTTTGGTACACAGGTCCGATACCAAAAACTCTGGAAAGGATCTATAGCCCTTGTGATTGATCCCTATTTAATTGACGGTGCTTCGTATGGGTTTAAAATTTTTCGGGCTAAGTTAAGATCCAAGGAGTGGTACCCCATTCCTTTTAGCGTCAAAGGATCCTTCGTTCCCAGCAACTTACCGGAGTTGCTTGGATTTATTCATCCAATTGTTCATGGGAAAGCGCTCTATCTCGAATACGACGAAGATTAATAGATCTCCTTCCATATATCTTCGGTGGTAAAAAAGTTTGCAGAGAAAATACCTTTATCTTATAATTTTACTCTTATCTATACTTATTGGCATAATTCATGGCGTAGGTATTACTCCATCTGTTAGTATCTTTTTTTCTTGGTTCTTAGTTGGACTATGGGTGTGTTTTACTCTGCATTTAATCCATAAGCTGAATCAACACCGCCAATTTAATTCGCCCCATAATACATCTTTTTTCATATTAGGACCGATAAGCATTGGTATTTTGTATAGTTTATGGGGATATTTTACAGGATTGCTTGAATGGAACCTATTTGGTTCAGTCCAGGTATTTTTAAGCCCATGGACTCTATTTTTCGCCTTTCCCTATCTAGTGTATGGAGTATTTTCATTATATTCATGTTTTATGCGATATGACATAGTTTATCTGAGGCAAAAGACAGTAAATGCGCGAATTTTTGGGTATGTCGTAACATTTCTAATGATTATCCTTGGTTTTTGTAGTTTGTTGTTCTTTTTAATTGTGGATGCTTTGGGTTCGTTTCCCTTTGATTTAATTCACATTTCTCCAGATATAATGCTCTTATTGACCAGCTTACTTTCAATTTTTGTATTATTCAGATACGGATTTTTCGGAGGACGCCCATCAATATCTGAAATTTCTGCTAGGGCTCGGCGGGAGGAGATCTACCGCCCATCTTCACGTCCGAGTTCATCCACTCGTACCACTTCGCGCTCTACAACGCGTTCCACTTCTACACAACCAAGGACACGCGCTACAACCCGAACCCAGTCCATAAGCACTCAAAGACCTCGACAGGCTTCAATCCCAAGAACCCAGAAAAAAGAAAAGAAAACTAAACCAACACTACAAAAACTTATTAAATACATCAAACCAAAGGCTGGGCATCTTAGTCTCGAAGATTTTAAATGTATCTTCTGTTTTAGTCTGCCCAATTATCCTGCAGATCAAGGAAGGGGAATTGTGGTATGTCCAAATTGTAAACGTCCTGCACACGCTGATGAATTCAAAGATTGGCTTAGAAATTCCAATTTATGCTCGCGATGCGACGCAACCATTCCCGCCCAGTTTCGACGAAACCCCCAGATCATTCCTGTTAAGACCTATCTTGCAGTCATGAAAGCTCTCGCAAAGAAAAAATAATTTGAACTACCTAGGAAATTAAGTTTGGAAATTCAATTTAATTTCAACCTAAAATAGTATATTTTTTAGGAGAAATTTCGACAAGTTTCCCTTCAGCTAACTCTCTCTTCCATCTTCGATTAGCCATAATCATAACTACTAATTCTTCCTCTGGATCTCTAGGCCGACGGCGCGGCAACCTCTCTAAATTTAATGAGAGTCTTAATTTCCTAAATTTATTCCTATATTTTTTCATATATGTATCGAAATTAATCTTCATTTTCTTCACGTTGTTTTATAATTTCTTCTTTCATTTTTTGGAGTTCTGAATCAGTATGTTCATCACGTGCCCGCGTTTCCAAATAATTCCAATCAATTTGTTCGAAATGAATAAAAAGTAGTTCCTTAGCTAATCGTCCATCTTCTAAAGATTGCCAATGAGTAAAAGCATTAACACGATCAATAACTATATCTTCAATCCCTAACATTTGAATCTCATAACCCTCTATATCGATAGTAAATAATCTTCCTTGTTGGTTTCGTGAAATAGAGGAGGAGGGAATCTCAATAGCTAAATCTAATTCATCTAGAAAGTAATGTCGCCCTATTTTCTCAAAATTTAATGCGAATAATAAATCGTTTAGGGCATCTTTATTATCACAAGCTAAATCTACATCCCTTGTTAAATATTCACCAGCTAAATAAAATTGAACCGCAAAACCCCCAAGGATAATAATCCCTGATTTCATTTTCTTTAAATATTTATTGATTAAACCTAAAAATAATAATTTCTTTTTATATTCTTTATCAAATTTTTCCATTTTTTTTAATATTTGTTTAAATTCTTGTTTTATTTCTTCCATTTTCAATCGCGTATCTATTTATTATTAGAAATAATCAATTATCATTATAAAAAGTGAATTATTTCAGACGATACTAGAGAAAAAAAAGGAATGAATATTCTATTTTTCTGGCTTCCAGATCCATTTAGTTAAGTAATCACGTTCGATAACGAAGGCAAGAATACCAATACCACCGAGTAAGAGGAAATTGGTAAGGATTAGAAGGTTCGAGGGAAGAAATACAATCGTAAATAAGATAGCAGCAATCGACACTGACGCAAGTAACATATTTGCAAGATACATTCGAGCTTTCGGATATTTACGTGGAAAACCTATCCCAAAAGAAAAAATTAGTCCAAGTGCCAATAATGCAAAAGGTAATATTACGATGAATATAGGAGTAGTTAAAAGGGGTTCCAGATTTTCATCTCCTTCTAATGCGTATTTTTGTATGAGTTCACCATAATAGGATTCCGTCATTTGATCCCACCATGAAACATAGAGAGGTTGCATTAGTATTATCGCTGTTTGATTGAAAATTAAGTAAGGTTCGCCAATTTCTTCCCACCAATTTAAATAAACGACGGTGTGGGTTTTTCCTCTCACACTAGAGTTGAGGTCTTCCCCATAAATGTTAACGTAAGTCCACCAATGGGAGTCCGATTCCGCGACATAGGCTTCATAACCAAGACGGACCAGCAAGGACACGGTCACAACGGCGATCCCATCGCAGTCATCCTGCCTATTCTCCAAAACTTCCTCAGGCGTAGGAACATGGTCGAATATGCCCGGATATTGGAAGAAATCATAGGTATAATTAATCCAATCGTCATCATTGTAATTAGGAGAGTAGAGAAAATATTGAATGTCTGAAAGCATATCCAATTGTCCTTGGATCGTGCTTCTATTGTAGGGTCCATTAAAAACAGAGGAACTATAAAAAGTTATATTTAAATCAGCAATACATTGAGCATTTGGCGTAATAAGCGAACCTTTATTCATCCGCCGATAGATTTGATCTGGCCAATGGAGCGGATTCCAGCATAAAAATACAAACCAGAGAAATAACACAAAGGCAAGTTTCGTTAAGGTGATGTATTTCCTTTCTTTTCGATACATTGCTAGCAGCATAACAACGGCAATCGTGATAAACCACAGAGAATTGAGGACGTGATAAATTATTGTGATAAAAATCATGAAAAGTAGCAGTGGTAGCCCGACAATCAAGAAGACTTTTTTAGATTTTCTCATATCTATGTATTAAGAATAAATTGCTTTAAGAAACTATTGTTGATAGATTGTCTTAACTTTCTAAATAGATTAAAGTGTCGCCAGCAGATACCAAAAAGGGAGAGGAATGCGAGGAGTAGTAAATAAAACAGGAAGAGAAAGATTCCGCAGTGAAAAGGAAAAAAATATTGAAAAATCCAAAAATCTAAAAAGTGATATTAAAAAAAATGAGAGAGCTTTTCCTCTTTTACTCCTTTTCTTATGCCTGAAGCAAGAATTGTCCAGAGTAAAGCATATTGATTGATGAGATATGAGAATTTTTGTGAAAGGAATTTGAAAAATTGATAGAGTAAATAAAGGATCCACAACACAATTTATTACTATTATTTGAGTAACTAAAAATCCTGAATAGCCCAGAATTCTTTTCTATAGTAAGATAAGAAAAAATCTATCCTTCAAAATATTTATTTTGAAAAAATCCTGGCTTAAAGGTGGTAATAAAATGAAAAAAAGCCGTATTAAACTAGTTTTTCTCTCAATTTTTGTTATAACTTTAATTTTACAAGGATTCGTCCCAAATCAAGTTGATAATGATTCTCAGACTCTCCGAACTTCTCCTAACGCCTCCATTGAAGCGTCTATTCACGATTCATTAATGAATATAGGATACGGCTTAAATTATACAGAGTATGCGAATCGGACTGATACTTCAATTCTTTCACTTTATTACAATACAACCGCTACCGCTCCGGGCAGCGCAACCACAACGTTAGCCACTAATTGGGAGGGTTATATGATGCAAGTTCGAGCTTATGAGTTGACCCAAAATCGAACATACCTTAATAACTACGATTTTGAAAATATGGATTCGTACTGGTCTAAAGTAATAGTAGATGAGGGGGATTGGTTTAACACACCAGAAGTTTACTGGGAATCCACTCCTCCTAATTGGAGTAGCTCGTGCGCATATATGCAATTAAAAGGTGAGTATGAAAGAGTCCCTGGAGGAGGACAAAAGAAATTGTATAATTTTGACGAAGACGATCGCGTAGCTTATAATCAAACAATTACTCTTCAAGGAGGTACTGTTTCTTGGGTTGGGATTGATTTTGATTGGCGTGCTGATATGCAAAAAGCAACGAATGCCCTATTTCATGCATACGTGAAGGTGAATTCTTCAGAAGTGTGGGCAGAATCCTACGGTACCATAGAAGAAGCAGATTTGGGAGTGTGGAATCACCAAAGTATGCTAAGTGTTGATCATACTTCGTTTGTAAACGGCAGTATTGTAACCATAGAAATCGGACTTTATTGTGATGGTTCAATGAATTATGTAGATTTTCCTTATCCCCGATTCCGATTTGATAATGTAAAATTGTATGTTATGTCGTCAATCGTACCTACTGCAGTGCAGCTACAAATGAATTCCCTCAACGTAAGTGACAATGGATTCGGAAATGGCAATGTAACTCAAATAGCGGGGACTTTATGGCAAACTTCTCCTCTTGCAACTTTTAGTTGGTCACCCCCCTTGAATCTCACCACTCCGGATTTGCCTGTCACAATTGATTTTAAAGCAGATGCCAATTTGTTTGCATTAAAGGATGGAAATTTATTGCACGATTTAACTCCTAGTGCCTTCGGTGCCGACTATGTAGTCCGTGAAGGAGAAAATACCTCTTGGGAATTATATTCATTAATTGCCACCCCTGATGGATATGGAGATCATTATTACAATTTCACATGTCCTACAGACTGGAATTTTACAGGATTGTATGAGCCTCAAGATCCGCTCATAAATATCATCAACGAAGCCATCGGAGGCGGAAGTGGTGATGGTTATTTCCAAATAAATATGACGGATGTAACTACTTCACCAGCGGGTTACTGGCGACTTACTGCGGAATCACCGAATTATGTTACTGATGTAACTATAACAAATACTACAACACAACAAACTGATTTCCGTGTAGGGGATACCGTTCGCGTAAATGCTACAGTAACAAATGCCGTGGATGGTTATGCTAATCTCACGATCTATGATCCAGCTGGTGAAGAATGGACTACACAAGTGATTCAACCCCCCTCAGATCAGTTTAGCTTCTCTGATGTTAATTTAGGCGGGATAAATACATCTGCAGGGGCATATGAAACAGTTGTTTGGTGGGATAATCGGACGAGCGCTGGAACGACTGACGCAACTGAAGCAGGCTTAAAACGGGCAGTTTTTACTCTTACGCATAATACTCAGCTTCAATCTTATGACGTTTCAAATATTCAAACAGATACCTTTAGTGATATTCTCTATAACGAAACCTTCATCCTTAAAGCGAAATATACCGACACTGATACAGGATTAGGAATAGAAGATGCAACAATTCAAATTGAATGGATTGATAGTAATAATTATACTATGACGGATTTAGGCGGAGGATACTATCTCATAGATTCGCTCAATACATCCCAAGCGGCAGGTCTTTATGCTCTCACAATTTTCGCGAATAAGACGTATTACGATAGTGCATCCACACAAATTTTTGTTGAAATGGCGCACCATACAAATTTAATTCCGAATACTACAAGCATCACGGTTGATTGGGGTGAAAATGTAACAATTCAAGTATATTATAATGATACTGATGTCAATTCAGGAATATTAGGTGCGTCGGTATGGGTTTCAAATGGCTGGCAAGCAGGTAGCTGGTTCAATGTTTCTGCAGGAAGTGGAGATTACGATATTACTTTTAATACTATTTGGACAACTCCCGATACAACATATGATGTTGATATTTCTGCAGATGCTACAAATTATCAACTTAAAACTCACCAAGTATCTATTTTTGTGAAGGCGCGGGATTCGCAGCTCTCATATATTCCCCCATCCGCTGTTCCGATTGATGATGCTATTAATATCACGGTCAATTATGTTGATGGAGTAAATGGGACTGGTATTTCAAATAGTACCAATCAACTTTACTTCACAGTTAATTCCTCTTTAAATGGTTATCATTCAATTTACGAAATATCAGCTGGAGTATTTTACTTGGAAATTAATACTAGTGCTCCTGCTTTTACTCAAACTGGTACATACTCAATCATCTTAAACGCAAATTGGGCAGGAACCCCCTTTTATACTAATCAGTCAATAACTATAAGACTAACACTTCGCGCATTCACCACATCCTTAACTTATGATCCACCTGGTAATGTTCCTTATGGCAACAATGTTGATTTAACAGTACACTATCGAATTGCTGATGCTGATAGTGTGAATGATGGAGAGGGAATTAATGGTGCTCAAATTAATATAACAACTTTTGGGTATACCTATGGGACAAATTATACCGTTGTTCCTCATGGTTCAATTGCTGGTGATTATATTATCACTATTTACAATAATACTTTAAATTCTATTGACATATTTTCAATTTCAATTAAAGCATCTGGATTAACTTACTATGCTAATGATTCAAAATCGTTAGATATTAACATTCGAAAAATATACTCATCAGTTATTATCACTCCGGCTGGTAGCGTTCCGTATGGAAATAATGTCAATATTTCTCTCGAAGTGTCTTACTCAGATCCTGCAAGCCAATGGTATAATGGCCGTCCCATTACGGGCTTGACATCAAGTAACTTCACGATGACTGGTACCCATTCCATTAATGTCTATGAAAGTGGAAATGGAAATTATATTCTTGAAGTACTTAATGGAACCGTATCTAACTTAGGTACCTATAACGAATATATTACCCTTCTTGAAGGTGGATTATTCTTATCAGATAATCGGTCTGTATCTTGGACTATCCGGAAGCTTTACAGTTCAATTACAGTAAATCCCATCGCAGATATTCCCTACGGAAATGGAGTAACTGCGACAATCCATGCCAGTTACGATGATAGCGCGAGTCAATGGTATAATGGCCAAGGAATAGAAGGTCTAGATTATAATAATTTCACTTTAGGTGGATCCCATATATGGTCTATCGCAGAGATTGGGAGTGGGGATTACACTTTAACTATTGAAAATGGATCGATTCTCGGACTTGGATCCTATTCAGAAGATTTGACCCTCCTAGAAGGGAATCTGTCCCAACAATCGGAGGCAACACCCATATCATTCACTGTCAGAAGTCTATATACAGAGCTTGTGGCAGATCCCGTACCTGCTCAACCCCTTTATGAAAATGTTACGATAAGAGTCTATTATCGGGTAAAGGACACAAATAGTTTATTTTATAACGGGGAGGGCATCCCAAATGCTCATGTCAACGTCACAACTGGTGGGTATTCGTATGGGACAGACTATTGGGTAAATGAAGTCGGGAATGGGGAGTATAGAGTCACAATTAATAGTTCTAAACTGGGAGCCATCACATCTTATACGATTTGGTTAAATGCTAGTAATGTGGCAAATTACACTTATGCAACAACTAGCAGTTCCTTTAATGTCCGTGCAATTTCAACAAGTTTTGTCTATGTTGCCCCATCTCCTACTGCGTGGGGTCAAAATGTGACTATTGATCTTACATTTTCAGTTGAAGATAGTTTGAGCAGCTTACATGGAAATTCTATTGATGATGCTGAGTCAATTACTGTGAATGAGACCAATCCTTCTTTTGTGGGTGGATGGTCTAATCTTGGAAGCGGAAATTATCGCGTTGTACTCAACACAACTGGTTTAAATGTTGGTTCATATTGGGCGAATATCACAATTTATAGGACAGGTTATATAAATCGTACTATTCTTGTTAGATTCATTATGCGTGCTCATTATACACAAGTATCTTATGATATTCCCGATCCAAAGCCGTGGGGGAAAAATGCCACCATTACTGTATATTTTGAAGATGTAGATTTGGATTATAGTCGTATTACTTCTGTATATAATATAACTGTCAATGAATCACAGAGTTTCAACTATAGTTGGATTCCTAGCGGAAATGGTTATGCAATAGAGCTAGATACAACTGATCCTGAAATATGGCCTGTTGGTACTCATAAAATTCAAGTAAATATCTATAAAAATCAATACCAAAATTCCTCCTCTTTAATTACAATAACTATGAAAACTCGTGATACTGATTTAGTTTACGAAACTCCCGATATAACTCCATATTTACAGAATGCTACAATAAAGTTTCAATATAGAGATTTAAAGAACTCAACAACCCCTATTGGGATTAACAATAATACAAATCCACAAATCCCAGGATTGCAAAATAGTGCAGGAAACGTCTCTATTACGGTCACAATTTTGAATTCAACATATAGCACAGTTACAAGTGCAACTTATTGGATCTACACCATGGAAAGTGTCGCAGGATATGGTGATGGTTGGTATAATGTCACAATTAACACCGGTTCACTTGGGCTTACTGGTAGGTATTATGCAGACATCGTTGTTAAATGGATGTCACTCTCGTTTTACAATAACCAATCAATCCGAATTGGTTTTAATGTACGGAATGTTACTGCTCTTTTGGAGTATCAACCTCCTGGTTCAACACCTTACGCGGAGGGTGGGTATGTTGCAGTTTGGTTTAAATACACGGACCTAGACAATTCAGCTCCCATCATTGGTGCAAACGTTACAATTTACAATATTACAGATCCTAATAATAGCCCCTTATCGCCTTTTACTCAAGGTCTCGGGAATTATTCTATAGAGGATCAAGGCGATGGATGGTATCTAATAAAAATCTTCATGGGTTCTGACAAACTTAATGACTTTGGGAGCTATGATTTTGCTATCCGTTTTAATAAGACGAATTACGATACTCGATCAATTGCTAATATCACTTTTGCAATTCGACAGGGGTATTCTCAATTTACCTCACCGTATGCACCCCTCTCATATGTAATAAATGGAGTCGTAAATATTTCCATTAATTATATCGATAGCGAAACAGGACTTGGGATTGTAAATACTACTTCTGGTGATCCTGTGTTACTCAATTGGACGTGGCCATTTAATGCCACTATTCACCCAGATGTATTAAATGTGTATGGATGGTCAAATACTCATAATCGATGGGTGGTTTCCGGAGATAATGCCAGTTATCCGATGGGTGAAGGTGGGCGTTATTTATTGAGGATTAACTTTACAAGTATTCCTGTTGGTAACCGGTCAATTCTTGCTCTCAACATTAGTGCTGGACTGACCGTTCAGAGTCAAACATTAAATATAACATTTATTATTGAACCGCAAACGAGTGTCATGGGAGTGACATTTCCGCAACTAGTGGTTTGGGGTGTTGATTCTGTTTTCAATGTCACTTACCAAAAAGTCGATGGAAGTGGTATTCCAGGGACAGTTCTTAATCTGTTCGATCTTGATAGGGGCCAAAATTGGAATTCAACTCATTGGAATTATACAACACTTGATGCTGCAACAGGGTTATTTGGTGTGACAGTAAATACTTCTCTTTATCCGCCACCTTCAAGCGGTTACTTCCGGATTCGTGTAGAGGCATCTGGCGGATCATACACACCTCGAACCCTAAATGTCTTTCTATATGTTCGTCCTATTGACAGTCAAGTTACTTTAACGCCTCCTCCCGCAACGGGATGGAACACCTTAACTAATATCACAATCCAATATTACGACATATATAACTCAATACCTATCAATGATTCCGATGTTACAGACTTAACTGACGTAATAATTAATATCACAAATGTACCAAATGCCTACTGGACTTTATATAATGGACCTGCAAATGGTTATTATATTGCAGAAATTAACACGTCATATTGGGCGACTCTCAATGAAATCGGACATACTATTTATCTTGATATAACTTGGGAAGGAGTTCCATATTATAAAAATTGGACTGGATTAAGTGTCAGTATGCCTGTCCGTTCACGAACCACTGATTTATCATATATAGCTCCGATACAAATTCCCTATGGAGAAAATTCTTCAATTACTTTTGAATGGCGTGATTTGGAAATAATAGGCGGTCAAGGTATCGAAAATACATCAGGAAAGGTGTTATTCGAATTACGGGATTGGTTGAATCAACCCTGGAATTCTTCTGGATTTGCTTGGATCATTGAGTTAGGTAGCGGACAATATGAAGTGAGAATCAATTCATCTAAACTCGCGACTACTGGATCTTATGATTTTATAGCGTATTTCAACTGGCCAGGTCAGCCATTTTATAGTAATCGTTCCATTTCCTTTAGCATCAACGTCAGACAGATTAATACAATTCTTACTTACATTATGCCAGCTCCCATTCCTTACGGAAATCCATTCCAAATTGATGTTCAATTCAATGTCAGCGATGGGTCAAGTTCATTAGATGGGGCTTATATTGCAGGGGCCATTCTAAATATTACCTCAATTTCAAATTCAAGCGGTCCATTATCATCATTTTCATATGGAAATAATTATTCTGTGGTTGATAATGGATTTGGCAGTTATACGCTCACAATTTTCAATACTAGTTTAGATATTGATTCATATTCTCTAATTATACGAGCTTCACGTTATAATATCGAAACAATTTATAAGAATGCAAGTGCGTCTTTCAGTTTTACAGTCCGAGCGCTCACTACAACTTTAACCTATATTTCACCACTCCCAGTACCCTGGGGAA
>JABXJU010000391.1 GCA_013375405.1 Candidatus Helarchaeota archaeon | reverse complement strand
TTTCCAACACTTAAGTTCGTGGGTTTATGTCATGAATTTCTTCATTTTCTTCTCATGTTAGCAAGAATTTTAAATGTTCCTATAACTAACATAGATGCGAAAGGGTATGGGCTAAATCATTTTGGTGTTATTACAGAGTGTAAATACAAGGATACGGGAAAGGACGCAATGTCAGATATTCATCAAAAAGGGCCAGAACTTCTCTATAACATTGATGCTTATGATGGTTTTAAGTTTATTGGATTCTTTTTAGAGAAGTATGGATATTGCCCATATACAACAGACTCCCATTATGGAGAATATATTCATTGGGCATGGGAAAAAGCAGATATTTTTGCCATTCGCCGATTTTGGAAAATATACGAGAGGGAGTTGTATGATATTTATAAAAGACTTAAAAGATTAATTGTCAAAGGAAAAGGATCCCGATTGGTGAAACCAGATGATGAATCAGCCATTCCCATCATTGAAGGAATTATAAATGATTCCAACTATTATGAACCTTCAGTAAACATACCTAATGATGATATTATTACAAATCTCCCCCGTGATCTAGTTGTTGAATGTCCTGCACTTGTGAATAAGGATGGACTTACGGGTATTCCACTTGGAGATTATCCACTGGAATTAGTAGGCTTCATTAAAACTCAACTACCAATCATAGATTTATGTCTGGAAAGTATCTTTCAAAAATCCAAAGATTTAGCGTTAAAAGCTATCCTAGCAGAACCGCTTATTCAAACATATGGGCAAGCAGAAAGGATTTTCAATGATTTATTGAAATTGGAAAACAAGTATATGAGTATAAAACTTGAGTAATCCGATTTTTTTACTATGTGATTATAAGAGCACATCTTCAGCTAAAAGGTGGTTCCTAATACGATTTGCAACTTTCTTTATACGGTGATAAAATTTTGGATTATTCCAATAGAGGAAACTCTCAAGTACTTTTAAAATCGCTCTATCAATATTCTGAATGAATTCACTCAAATCTGGATTGCTTATTTCATCCAAATTAATTAAATCCACAAAATCTTGTAATTTTTCAAATAAAAAGTCAAATTTTTGCCTAATATAGGGAATAACCTTTTCAGCTTTCAATTTTTCGATTTTTTTTACAATTTCATTAAAATACTTATTGCTCTTTAATCCTACAACAGATTTTTTTATCAGATTGACCCTAACCGAATCCAAGTAGAGGTTAGACAATTGGGGGGCAACTCCAAAGATATCATATCCCGATTCTTCGATATTATCAGTCCAGTATGCCTTTCTCAAACTACGATGCGGAGATAATATTTCCATTGAATCAATTATTAAACTGATAAGATCTGGATCTCCTGTGACTACGACCCTCATACCGATAAAAAGCCCGTAAACCACCTTTGCTAAATCTTTCTTTAAGAGTTTAGACAATAAGGGTATACTCTCTTTTCTAAGATTTATCTCAGGGTGTTCTTGAATGGGATAAGGTAAGCTCTCAATTGGGCTAATCTCATCGGGAGAAGGACGATTTACTTCATCAACAATATGTGATACTAACGGTTCTAAATTATCAAAATGAGACGGTTGGGCGGAATACTCCTCAAATTCTTGAACTAAATATTGCTGCAAAAGTGAATCTTCGATTCTTTTCATAACTTCTTTCAATCCATAATCGCTAGCATCCTTATCTGCTATAACGACTAGCCTCAAATTAGCTTCCTTGTTAATCATATGATTATAGAATTTTAATCTACCCAGATTTAGAACTTTCAGCTGACCACCACCTATGGATTCTGCAAAAGAATCTAGAGCAGTCAAAAATCCCGCTAATAACTCACTTGATAGTTCAAATTCCTCCCTAAAACTCTTGTAAAAAATAGACTTCGTTTGTACTATTAAAATCATTCCTATGATTGGCATTTTAATTTTCCTAA
>JABXJU010000390.1 GCA_013375405.1 Candidatus Helarchaeota archaeon | reverse complement strand
AATAGTTCTTTCATCCGCATTCTCAATTTATCTCTGAGGCTCATTATAACACCCTCTCTGGCGTCTTCATCCAGGTCATCAAATATTGTTGAGTCTCTTTTCTTGATCTTCTCTATCATTGAGTCAAAGACCGCCAGTTCGATTTCTTCCTTGGGAGTGATGATCCGCTGTTCTTTACCCAAAACGGCTATGTCTCTTAATTTGAGTTGGAATTTTTTCATCATATTTATCATTTTATCAAGTACAATGTCGGGTAAGAAATTATAGATAGAAACAGATTTATGTTTTGAGCCATATCGGTCAATTCTTCCTTCCCGCTGGAGAAGTTTAATTGGATTCCAGGGAAGGTCATAACTGATAACTATCCGGCCGTCCTGAAGATTCAAACCCTCACTTAGGACATCGGAAGAGATGAGCAAATTAAGCTCACCTTTTTTCCTTGCCAAATCCTGTGTATAGTTTGACTCAGGAGCAAATCTTGCGATAGTTTCTTCTTTATCCTTAATTCCTCCGGTCATAAATCCAACTTCTTGCTGTGGAAATATGCCAGATGATTTTAGTATTTCGTATATGTATTTCACAGTATCCACATACTGTGAAAATATAAGGATTTTCTCCCCTTTTAAGTCTTGCCTTAGTGTATCCACTAGGTATTTGACCTTTGGGTCGCCTGAGATGTTATGTGCTGATTCCGTTCGTGAGCATATTCCTCTGGTGATATCGAGATCATTCTGAATGGCTTGTTTTAATTCCTGTAAACGGTAATCGTTTCGGTTTTTCATAATATCCATGAGATTCTTGGTTATCTTCTTGCTGAATATCTCGTGTAACTCTTCTTCTGTATTAATACCCTCAACCCACTTATTTATTTCTTGAATTTGCTCATCTTTAAATCTACAGATATATTCCTCTATCTTTTCCAATAATTTTATCTGATTATTAAGAGACTTGATAAAGGCATACTGGCTACTCTCTAGCCTCTTTAAAAAGAAAGCCCTCATAAAGTAGCTAACGCCTGTTACTTCCGATAATTCCTGTTCATCTTCTGCTGTTTTCACCTTCTTATATGACTTCAGGAAATACTGTGGGAACTTCAATTTATCAAATTTTCCACCCTCTTCAAACTCATCTAAAAGTTCAACAATATCTTCATTAAACTGATAATTACATACTTCTATCTCCCGCCTCTGGGGAAATTCTATTGCTTCTTGAGGGAAGTTTTTGACTGTATATGCTCTTGTCCTCTTTAATATGTAATCATTAAGAATCTCTCTAAGTCTTCTATATGCCCTCCTTCTCTCTTCTTTATTATCGCTTCTGCATTCTGCTACACATTTCTCATAATCGGGTTCCTTTTTGATTAGTTCCTCTCGGCTGGTAAAGAAGTTCATCAAACTCTCTAAATCTCTATAAGAGTTATTTATTGGCGTAGCCGTAACAAAAAGTATTTTGGCTTCAGGATTTAATTCAGCAAGGTCTGTTAGTGCTTTATATCTATTGGCCTGAGGGTTCCGAAAACCATGAGCTTCATCAATAACTATTAAATTTAATCCTTTATAATTTCTAGCCTGCCATCTTTCTCTTCCCATCTCTTCCTGGTGAACTGGAGGTGGGATTTTATCGCTTAGATCCCCTAATTCCTTTATCCAGTGTCCGTGGAGAACAGCGGGGCAGGATATAAAAATCCCACCCAGACCCGATTCAAGATAATGTCTGATTACGGCTACTGCTATTTGAGTTTTACCAAGGCCTACAGAATCGGCTAAAAGGGTGCCTTGATTATGTGTAAGACTATAAAGTAAGCCCTGGGCGGCATCTTTCTGCCACTTTTTGAGTTCATAGTCCCGTCTTCCATAGGTGAATGCTATTTTCTTAGGTCTCAAGTACTCAATCTCTCCCTTGAAAAGCTCAAAAAGAGATAGAG
>JABXJU010000389.1 GCA_013375405.1 Candidatus Helarchaeota archaeon | reverse complement strand
TTCCGATCTGATGGTGCTTTTTTTCCCCAATCTTATTTTTATGTGCCAGAGAAAAAAATGTGCCATCATGCAAGTTAAGATATGATGATTCCAGCCTCCATATTTTCGAACTTCATAATGATCCATTCCAAGTTCACTCTTGGTTTCTTCAAAACATTGTTCTATCGCCCATCTGAGTCCGCTCAACCATACAAATGTCGACAATTTTGTGCTGACTGGAGCATTGCTGATATAATAAGAATAAACTGGATCCGACTCAACTGTTCGCTTGATTATCAACCAAACGTTTTTTTCAGGCAAACCATTTTTAGCCAGAACCACTTGCCTTTTGGTAAATTCATATTCAATTGGCCCTTTTGCCCCCTCTGATACTTTGCGTTTATACCAGAAAAAATTACTAATGCTTTTTGCTAAATCACTCACCGTAATTGGCTTTTTTTCGGTTTTTTGTAAAATCGTTTTTGTTTTGATTTCTCCTTTATATTTATATTGCTTTTTTCGTAAAACAGGCATTTTCAACCAACACTGTGTATCTGACGGAATCGATACAAAGTATGTCATGCCGACACATTTTTCCACAGCTTCGAGAAATTCAGGACTGGCACCATACAAAGAATCAGCTAATACATACTTGAACGGTAGAACATTTTCGTTAACAAGCTCCTGGAACATATCAACTGCAAGTTGTGGTTTTGTTTTAAAAGAAAGATTTGCAGGCACTTTGCATTTTTTACGCTTTGTTTCATAATCTTCTGTAAACCATTTTTCCGGCATGAATAGCCGTTTATCAACAAGGGAATATCCTTTGGGGGATGCATAGGCTGCAAACACGCCAACCTGACAGTTTTCTACTTTGCCAATGCTCCCACAATATTGTTTGGCGACACCTACAGAATCATTTCCCTTTTTCTGGAATCCTGATTCATCGATAATGATAGCACCATCATTGTCTCCCATATCCTCATTTACCATATTACGATACTTATATAGTATCTTGTCATCATCCCATTCAGCATCACTTACAAAACGCTGCATAGCACGGACTTTACCCTCTTTTACGTTCAAAGCGATCGGCTCAATAGATTTTCTTTCAAGTTCGCTAAATTGCCCCACCATATACTTTAAAAAGTGTGCTCTGGATTCGCTTCTATGAAAGCAATCGTTGAAAATCTCGTGAAAGCCTTCAAGTTCATTGATGAAATCTTTTACATCCTTGCTTTTAATATCATACTTTGGTATTTGAAATAAATGCTCATTTGATCGACATTCCGGCAACATAATTTACCTCCTTTTTTAGGTTTATGTTGCGGAATGTAACAAACAATAGCAAGTTAGTCAAGCTAATAATCTTATAAGTTGCGTTGTAGGGTTAATTATTGCGTGAATATAGTTAAACCCATTATTCTTAATTTAATTATCACGTCCATGATCTGCCTGATGGTTTTCACGATACCTTACCTATCGATCCACAAGGGCTTCAAGTTTCCTGAGTTCCTTTAATTTTTTAATGCCGCCGCAAAGTTCCAAATATTCTTCAAAACTTGATACATTATATATATATTTATCCACAAATCTCTGAAATTCATCGGGATCCTTTTCCGCCTTTAGCCACTGCTCCAGATGTTCTTCGTCGGAAAAATATTCATACACCATGTTCCCCGGGTAACTTCCAAAAGGAACTTCCACCACGGCATCCACAATATAGAATGGTATTACCGTCCTGGTTGGATTGATCCGGATGGCATAACTGTCCACCAGGCGCTCCGCTGTAATGATTACTCGCTTGGCAGCCCTCGCCAGCTCTAAATCTGAGACTGAGATACCCCTTATGTGGCAGTTGCCGTATATGTCTGACTCATGCACATGAATGACAGCCACATCTGGCCATACGGCAGGCAGCGCGACGAACTTTTTACCGGTGAAAGGGCATTCGATGACTTTT
>JABXJU010000388.1 GCA_013375405.1 Candidatus Helarchaeota archaeon | reverse complement strand
TTAAGAATAAGGCTCAATAAATGCTGGCGTAGCTCAGTTGGTAGAGCAGGGGTTTTGTAATTCAGAGAGCGAGTCTGGTGATTCTCCGTCGGAAACCGACGATATTGACGATAAAAGGGACAAAAAGGGCAGTTAGTACTTTAATCAATTTTAGTCAATTTTGTGTCCGTTTGGAGATACTAATAGACACTTCATAGACACTTTTTAAAGAATAAGAAAGGAGCGACATTATGACTAAGAGATTGGAAAAAGAGTTTAAGTATTATTTAGACCATCAAGATGACCTTGTTAAGAAATATAATGGTAAATTTCTCGTAATAAAAGATTGTAGAGTGATAGGGATATTTGATACACAACTCGAGGCTATTGAAAAAACTACAAAAAAACATAAGTTAGGTACTTTCTTAGTTCAAAAATGTGAGCCTGGAAGTGACAGTTATACTCAGACATATCATTCAAGAGTATCTTTTCCATAAGGATATTTGAATGTCTCCCCCAGATAGAGTGTTCAATTTTACATGTCGGTATAATAAGACAGCTAAACTGTTGGTGACTTCAGTCATAGTTTCAATGGCACATAATCCTTTGAAAGCCACGAGTTCTCAGAAATACGGAAAATATTGGGGCATTTGGGATACGGGAGCAACAGATTGTGTTATTACGAGAAAAGTTATTAATGAATGTGGGCTAAAGCCTACCGGGGTCGTTAAAGTACATACCGCTAGTGGTAAGGGACGAAGCAAAACCTACCTTATTAATATTGGTCTTCCTAACAAAGTTATCATTCCAGAAGTAAGAGTAACTGAAGGCAAACTAAGAAATGCTGATGTGTTAATAGGAATGGATGTAATTAATCGGGGAGACCTTGCTTTAACTAATAAAGATGGAAAAACAACGCTTTCATTTAGAATACCTTCTATTGAGTGCATAGATTTTGTAGGACAAAAGCCCCCAATTTTAAGACCCTTTCCTAAAGTCGGTAGAAATGACCCTTGTCCATGTGGTAGTGGTAAGAAATATAAAAAATGTTGTGGGAAATAAATTCCGTAATGCCCAGAAAATAAATAGATTAAAACAGAAAGAGTATTAAAGACCTCCACTGAAATAACTGAATAGCAATCATTTAAGCGGGGTTCTCTAAAAAGTGGAGGTCGCCCCGCTTTTTTATTTGATGAGCATAAACGATGTATTTCAGTTATCTTATTTTGGGCAAGATACTGAAATGATTATTACAGAAGGGTCTTGTTCGTAACTCAATAGACTAAAGGAGGTAAATCGAATGGCAAAAATAGATGCATTTGTAGCGCACAGCTTTGAGGAAGAAGATAAGACGCTCGTTGATAAGTTTTTGCGTTATTTAGATGCTTTCGGAAGATTAGGGTTTGAATGGGAAGACGCCGAAGAAGCCGAAAGCACAGGATTAGCAGATAAAGTCAAAGCAAAAATGGAAGGGAAAAATGCATTTGTTGGTATATTTACTAAGAAATACCCGATTGATAAATGGTTTAAAACACAGCCAAGAATGTTGAATATTTTAATTAAAGCTATTACTTGCATCTTTACTTGTATTTTAAGACGTAAATTACTATTTAGGAATATAAAATATTGTGCTTCCAGTTGGATTTTTCAAGAAAGCGGATATGCGATTTGTAAAAAAAACAGACTTCTTTTTTTGGTTGAAGATGGGATTGTGGACAAGGGTGGTCTTCAAGGAGACCTTGAGTATATATATTTCTCAAGGGAAAGCCCAGAAAAGTCTTTTGTAAAAATTGGTCAAATGGTCAATAAATGGTTATCAGAAGAATACGAAGAGGTCGAAAAACCGACAACGTTTTTTGAATTACCTAAAAAAGCTAAAGAAGAAAAACCAAAAACTAAGGAAGAAAAGACTATTTTGGAGATATATGAAACTATCCTTGTCGATAAAAACATTGTAAAAGCTGAAGA
>JABXJU010000123.1 GCA_013375405.1 Candidatus Helarchaeota archaeon | reverse complement strand
GGAATTAATCTCATATGCCACTTAATTTAAAAAGTCCGGAGGGAAAAGTAATAATGTAAAATTGTCAAAGTACTGATTATTATTTCACCAATTATTGTTATAATAGCATCATATTTACCTTGAATAATTATTGTCTCGATATTACATTTGAATTTTTAATCGATCAAAAAACAAAAGCTATATATACATAACAGCGCTATAAAAAATTAGAAGGTTTGGGTGTGAAGAGTGAGAGATAGATCCTCCTATTTTTGTAAAAATTTATTATTCCCTCCTCCCCTCCCCCTTTTCACACAGGGATCTATCCATTAAACTTCATACCGAATCTTCCCTTTTCTTTTTTTATGAGTTAATGCAAAATTTTACCAAAATATCAATTGTACATGATATTTAAAATCAATGAAAATGCTTTTATTTTGAATCCATTTAGGTTCTGTGAGCATTTTAAATTAAATTGGGGATCTTTGCCCCTGTTAGATCTTTTTGCCCAGTTTGCTAAATCGAATAAGGTTTTTATAATCATTGACAATAGTGTAAGTAACTCAATTTTATAATGGATAAAACGAAATTTAGAATAGATGAGGTGAAAAGTATGGCAAAAGTAGCCATTGTTCATAGGGATAAGGTTCCAGGACTTCCGAGTAAATATACGGATGATGAGTTAAAAGTTGTTATAGAGATGGTAGATGAGATGTTCAATCTTCTCGGTGGGATTGATAAATTCATTAAATCTGGTGAAACGGTGGTATTAAAGCCGAATGCATGTACTTATTTTGGCTCTGTAATGAAGGATAAGAAGACGGGCGAAGAAAAAATCAATTTACAGGCTGCTGCAAACACTGATGCGAGGGTACTTGCAGCAATTACAAAATTGGCATTAGAAAAGGCAAAAGCAAAAGAAGTTATTACCGGAGAAACATGTGCTTTTGATTATCATGAGCGTTGGCAAGCAAAAATCACGCTGGATGTTTCTGGTATTAAAAATGCTGTTGAAGCAGTAGGAGGTAAAGCGCTCGATTTCAATGAAGCTGAGCGTGTGGAAATTGAAATGAAGCAGCCCTCCTTCGCAATGGATAAAATTCGTGTTCCGGAAATTCTTACCCGGGATGATGTCGCATTTATTAATGTTCCTGCAATGAAAACTCATACCTTTGAAACTGTGACGCTTGGATTCAAAAACTATCAAGGTATTTTCCAATGGGAAGATAAACTCATTGCTCACGATGGTAAACTCTCGTTGAAATTTGTTGATATAGCGAAAGCCCTCCCACCCCGTTTGACAATTATCACAGGAATATGGGCAGTCCAAGGGCAAGGTCCGATACCAATGAGAGGTCATGATTACATGACCATTCAAGATATGAATACTATTATAGCAGGTGATAATATTGTGTCTACGGATGCAGTTTGTGCACATGCAATGGGAATTGATCCCATGAATGTTCGAACTATTCGTACGGGTGCAGCAGCGGGTATAGGTCCACTTGATTTGAAGGATATTGATATTGTAGGAACCCCGCTGGAAAAAGTAAAACGGGATTTCATAACACCATCGGGCGAACCAGAAGGTATTTACCCGAACACGCGTATACTAACAGGAGCGGCTTGCTATGTCTGTAAGGCCCTAGCACGGGCGATGCTTGATGGCGTCGCATTCACTCTGAAAGTCTTCAAAGACGATCCCGTTATCTTCATTCTAGGAAAAAATAATAAAATCCCGTCAGATATTGAAGGATCTGACAAAGACGTTTGGGTTATCGGTGATTGTGCTGAAGAATGGAAGAACGTCACGTCCAATACGCACTTTTATCCAGGCTGCTGTCCTATGCAAGCAAATATAGAACTTCCTGGAACTATCATAGGCAAATGGAAAGCCCTCCGGGCTAAATAAATCCTTTTTTCCTTTTTTTAGTTTCTCTTTTTTCTTACTTTTTCCTAAAGAGATCTTTAACTTATGTTTTAAGAATAAGACTTAAATATTCTACAAATCTGTTAAGTCTACAACATTTATCAAAAAGAGGGAAAGATATTGGTTAGTCCTGAAATGGAAAATCTCATTAAACAACTGAAGGTACTCATGGCAGATAGATTAATAAGCGTTGAAGCAGTCCGTAAGGGGTTGGAAATGATAGCTGCAATGGCCCCCCGCACCAAGGATTTAAAACGTATAAAAGTGGATATTAGTGGAATAAAAGCCGAATGGCTGACTATCCCAGGTGTGGCAGAAAAACACGCAATTCTTTACTTACACGGGGGTGGCTACGTTGCAGGATCCCCTAAAACGAGTCGAGACTTTGCAACCCGAATAGCCCGCGCATCAAAAGCTCGTATTTTGATAATAAATTATCGTTTGGCACCAGAACACCCATTTCCAGCAGCGGTTGAGGATGCACTAACGGTTTACCGCTGGCTCGTTTCGACAGAGGGTGTTAAACCCAACGATATCGTAATTACGGGCGACTCCGCCGGCGGTGGCTTAACGACAGCTACTTTGGTAAAGTTAAGGGATGAGGGCGATTCTCTACCAGCTGCCGCGGCCCTTATCTCTCCATGGGCCGATTTAGCATGTACAGGTGAATCCTTCAAGACCAATGTTGAAGTAGATCCTCTCGTAACTCAAGAGGGACTTAAATTTATGGCTGAAAAATACTTGGGAGGCGAAGATGCGCGAAATCCACTTGCATCACCAGTATATGCAAATTTACAGGGTTTACCCCCTCTCTATATCTCGGTGGGATCCACAGAACTATTACGTGATGATGCCGTCCGTTTGGCAGATCGTGCTAAGGCAGTGGGTGTTAATGTTACATTGGATATTTGGGAAGATATGCCTCACGTTTTTCAACAAACTGCTCAAGTGACGCCAGAAGGAAAAAAAGGAATTCAAAAAATCGGCGAATTTATTCAAAAATTTTTAAAATAACTCTCCTACATTTCTTTTTTTTAGCGTTTCTGTCGAAAAGGCCGCTTATCCCGTCGAAGTTTTAATAAAATGGTGGAAAATCCAGATGTGCTGACGGCGTGTGATAGAGAATCATGTACATAATCAAGATCGTTTTCAAAAAGGCGGGCACGTGCATCTGCTTCAATGAGAACAGAGGGGACGCCGAATTCGGCATGTTGATTCGAGATAGGCAAAATAACTGATGCAATTCGCTTAGCATATTTAATAGGATTCGTTGGCGCTAAGAATTCGACTTTAGTAGGAAGATCAAACTGCACTGGCTTGAGATAAAAGGAATAAATCATTTCACTCCAATCTCTTTTGGTAAAGTCTTTGAGTATAGCATGTTTAGAGGCACTTTCAGAATAGCGAAATGTGAAACTTCGTTCGCCTGGCTGGAGAAACCGAAAAAGAAACGTTGAATCACGTGTTTGTTGAATAATAGGCCGATAATCTAACTCACGGACTTCACGAAGTGCTGGAATTTTGCTTATGAGGATAGGTAAAACCCTCCCAAGAATGTGCATAAAGCGAGTTGACCGTGTGTCCTTAATAACTCCCGCAAGGAGGATATCACGTTCAAGACATTTTTGAAAGAGGTCCTCATATTTTTCGATAATATCAATATATTTCCGATTCAGAGCTGATGAACTTGGAGGCTTATCCAATATTAATGGGATTATGGATCCATCTAAGAGAATTATATCTGGATTTCGAGCAGTCATTTCGATGGCTAATTGGATTTCATCTTCTAATCGAGCTAGGGAATTTAAAATATCAATTTCAGAACTTGAGAATATATCAAAATTTACCACTAATCTTGGATTCGGAGCGACATTCGGGAAATATTGAACTGCGGGTTTATCTTTTAGAAATTTAAAAAGAACAGCCACTGCCCGTGTTAATATGAGGTCTACTCCGTGTAATGATTTGGAAATTATGCTCCCATCAATTCCAATTATCTGCATCCCATGTAAGTTCGATGGCGTTACCTTATAAATGAACTCTGGTTCAATGATATCTTGATAGAGGGTTTTATTAGGGATTATCGTAAGATCTAACTGGTCTCGCGCACCGAGAAGTACCTTACTCAGGTCATTACGATTTTTTTCTAACCGAATAATTTTCTCCGCAATCGCTCGGAGTAATTTATCAAATTCACTTAACATTTTATCAATACCCTGCCCTTCTCTCAAATAGAAAAATCCATTGAGAAAAGGTTTTAACTTTCTCTCATAAATCTTTATCTCAAGAAGATATATTAAGATCTGGATTATGTTATAGGATAACTACTGAATTTTTATTAGGTCTTAATACAATTTATTCAAAAAAATGGTTAGACAGGTGTTGCGAGCATTTTACTGCCTTTAAGCATAGTTTCAATATCGAGACGTTTCACCCAGTACATAAATACTGGAACGATGCAGCCGCAGGTGCGGCAATCCACAGGGCCCATGACACAGGGCAATTTTCGGCTCATGTCTGGATAAAATGATTGGACTAATCCCTTACGAAAAATACAATCCTTGACGTGCTTCTTTGTTTTATAGAGATCAACCATACGCTTACTTATTAAAATAAAGTCCCCATACTCATCAATGGCATGGTAAAGGCTTTTTATAGTATAATCTAGCTGTTTTCCGGTTAGATATAAAGAATCAGTCGTTTGGCCCGTGTAAAGCAGAAAAAATATTCCTTTTATATTAGCTTTTAGACATGCCTCAATAGTTGGAAAGATTTCCTTATAATTTGAAGTGCTTAACGACATTGAAATGGCAATCCGCTTATCATCTTGAATATTTCGCATAATCTTCTGATAACATTTCGCGCCACGAATGCGGTTATGCGTTTCTTCTCCTCCGTCAATTGACACCCAAACAACACACTTCAATCGCTCTGGAATCGGAATGATCCCATTTGTTGCGACCTGGATCGAATTAAAGGTATCATAGGCAGCTTCCACTACAGGCATCCGAAGGGTTGGCTCTCCACCGGTTATGCTAGCGTTGGTAATGCCCATTGAATAATGTTTCTTGAAAACTCTCTTCCACTGCTCATCAGTTAATTCTAATTCATCATCTTTTCGATCTTTAATCCAAGAGCGAGCAAAATAACAATGCTCACAATTTAATTGACAACGATAAGTGATATCATAATTTATCGATGGGGGTACTCCATTGACTCTAAACTGAAAATATCGCCTGACAGTCCATATAAATTCCACTGATTTCCTTGCAAACCCCCGAAGATCCATAGGTTGGTTATGTAAAATACACTATTTATTCTTTTCTTCTAAAAAATCGTCAGCATATGTAACATACAATCAAACTATAAATGCAATGGTTTCTTTTTAAAACATGAATGAATACAATTCATTCAAGAGGGAAGGAAATAGAGAACAAAGGGCAATTTAGGTTTTATTTCAGGTTACCATCTCTTGAACCAATCGTTCTCAGAATATTTTTAAAATTATTAGAAATGAAAGGAGGTTGTTATTAAAATCGAAATATTTGATGTAGTCTTTTTGTTAGTTATTCTTCTTTTCGTGGTAATGATAATTGGTTATTTTCTTTAGAACCAATTATATGGCTTCGCGTTTCTGTAGCTTCTTATATTCGAGCGTCTTGTGGATAAAGGCACAATAAATGGGGCTGGGGGCGTTGGGGTGCGATTTATACTCTGGGTGAAATTGCGTCCCGACTATCCAATTGCCATCGCTGCTATACTCGATGGTATTGATGATTTTGCCAGTTTTATCATAACCTGAAATGACCAGTCCTTTTTCTTCCGCTTGAGTCGCATATTCAGGAATGATATGAAACCGATGTCGAAATCGCTCGATAACCTCATCTTGCCCATACGCCTCATGAAGTAAAGTACTCGGCTTAATTCGAACTGAATGGCCACCGAGGCGCATTGTCCCTCCTTTATCTTTTATTTGCTTCTGCTCGGGAAGTAAATCCACCACTGGGTGAGGCGTTTCTGAATCAACTTCTGTACTGTTTGCATTTGTGAGTCCAAGTTTATCTCGACAGAATGCAATGAAAAATAATTGGGCACCAAAACAAATTCCCAAATAAGGTACTTTATTATTCAAGGCGTAGCTTGCAGACATTATCATACCTTCAACACCACGCATTCCAAAGCCTGGGGTTAAAAGAATGCCATCGAATCCATTTAATGTCATGGCGACCTGTTCTGGATTTTTCTCAAATTCTTCGGTATCTAACCAATTAATATTTACTTTTGCCCCACAACTCATCGAGGCATGTTTCAAGCTCTCATTAATACTCACATAACTATCCATAATATCAATATATTTCCCAGGTAATGCAATATTTACAAATTCTTTTGGATTCTTAAAGCGATTTATCAACGTTTGCCAATCTTGAAATTTAGATTCACGCAAATTCATATGAAGCCGTTTTACTATGAAATCCCCAAGGCCTTGTTGGTCATATAAAAGAGGTAGTTCATAAATAACTCCAATATCAGGGCTGGAAATCACGGCTTCATATGGGATATTACTATAAAGACTAATTTTTTTCTTAACATTATCTGGGAGTGCTTGTGTTGATCGGCAAATTATGATATTGGGTTGAAGTCCCGCCGCTTGTAGTGCTTTAACACTGTGCTGTGTGGGTTTGCTCTTAAATTCCCCTACAGCATCTAAAAATGGAACAAGTGTTACATGGACTGAGACTGTATTTTCCTCTGGCTCCTCTAAGCGGAACTGGCGAATTGCTTCCAAGAAAGGCATCGCTTCGATGTCGCCTACAGTCCCCCCAATTTCTGTAATTAATACATCTGGATTTTCGCGTCGCTCGACTTCCCGAATACGGCGTTTTATTTCATTTGTGATATGTGGTATAATTTGGATCGTCTTCCCTAAGTAGTGTATTCCTTCCCGTTCGCGGAGTAAAACAGTAAGATACACTTGCCCACTGGTAATATTCGAGGATGGATGGATATTCTGATTTAAAAATCGTTCATAAGTTCCAAAATCTTGGTCAATCTCAGAGATATGATAGACCTGTCCTTCAACAGGCTCAAAATCCCAAACCTCCTCACAGATAAAGACCTCCCCGTGTTCCACAGGATTCAAAGTTCCAGGATCAATGTTTAAATAAGGATCAATCTTGATCATAGCCACTCTAAAATTCCGGAATTGAAATAACTTTCCAATCGAGGCGGAAGTGACCCCTTTCCCAATACCACTCATGACTCCGCCAGTAATAAAGATGAACTTGGTCATTCAATTACCCAGTCATAAATAATATAATTTATTCAATAACATTCTTTATAATCTTACTGATGATTTGTTTCATAACGAGTCTAATCTCTTAATATCTTTCAAAAAACCGACTTAATTTGGACTTTGGAAGAAACCTTGTTATGTCTTTTTTAACAGTACAATATTTTTACCTACAGTTTGCCCTAAGAATTTTGCAATACAGAGACATTTGGTTCGGAAAATAAAAAAGATAGGATTTTTGGTTAGTTCTTTATGATGATAATAGAGTGTTTCAAAATTACTTTGTCCTTTTGCAACAATATAATCTGCAGTTTGAAGATAATTCATAAATTCTTGAGAACTTTCAGTCATTGAGACACCTACTGCACCTATCCCCGTTGTAATTATTTTATTTACGACCTCATTAAAAATCGGATCCCTCACATCATCCATTGTCGCATCGTTTGAAATAGGTGCTCCTTTTACAACTAGGGTAATTTTTACACTTTGATTTTTCATCTGACGTAATAGAAACTGATCAAAATAAACTTCCCCCGCATTATCAGCTATATAAACTATTTCTTTTCCTGGTTTTAACGCAGCAAATAACTGAGCGGAATAGTCAATCGCAAATCCTTCCTTATAAATCTGTAGATAATTTTGTTCCAAAACTTCCGGTTTCAATTCAATAGAGTGCCCCGCCGTTCCAAAATCAATTAAATTTCCCGTAATTGCCGCAGCAAGCGCCCGTCGAAAACGGGATTCTGGACTTGTCGCTTCAACCACATGTCCATGAATTCGATTTATGGCTTTTTTAGCAAGTTTGTTGCTTTGGATTTTAATATTTTTAAAGGGATCAACATTTTGGGTCAGACTTTGGATCATCCAATATATTTTGTTTGCAATATTAGTTGGAAGACTCGTAATTGTGTAATTACTTAATATTTCATATGTTTTTCTCATTCCTTTTATTTGCATTTGAGGATCATCAGTTGATCGTTGTAGAATCTCATAGGCAATCGTAGCTAAACAAGTGAGACATTCTGGACCTATCCAAATCTTTTGAACCATCGATTCTCTCAAAAATACTTACCTTCCTTTGAAAAGCAGGAATATGGGCGGTATTATGTTCCTTTTTTAAAAATTAAGTTGTTTAAGGAAAAAGTTTTGTTTTAGAGTATATTAGAGTTTGTGAAGTTAAGAAAAAAATAGTTGATCGCATGAGGAAAAAAGAAGCTCTCGCATTATTACGGGCATTGGGTCTTCCAGAACACATTATTCAGCATTCCCTAACCGTATCCGAGAAAGCGGTTGAAATTGCAACGCGAATCCAAGAAGTTGGCCATCCTGTTGATATAGAACTTGTAGAATTGGGAGCTCTTTTACATGATATAGGACGGATCAAGGCGAAAGGAATCCCTCATGCAGCTGAAGGGGGTAAAATTTTACGAGAACAGGGATTCCCTGAGCCGATCGCGCGAATTGCAGAAACCCATTCACTCAATGATTATCAACCCGATTCCATCGAAGAGAAAATCGTTTGTTATGCTGATAAAATCATCAAAGGTACTCGAGAAATGTCAATCGATGATCGATTTGATATCTGGATAAAGCGATATGGCAAAAGTCAGCTCTTAATTTCTGCTAAAAAGAATGTCCTTAAAATCGAAAAAGAATTGTCCTAATTACTAAGTAGTTAGTAAAAAAATATGGAAAAAAAAGGAAGAAGGTTTAATTACTTCTTTTAAATTTCAAAGCCTAATTCTTCGCCTGCAATCTCGATAAGAGATCGGAGCTTCATTGCTTTTGCCATTTCACCAATGATTTTTAGATCCCCTGCCATATAAGCGGAAGCGGCATCAGTTTCACCCGTGAAAAGGTTTTTGCCGACTTCTTCTGTCATTTCCAGCGTGACGTCTGCATCATCCTTTGTTCCTTCTTTAGCAGTAAGTTTGCCATCCTTAATTTCAATATAAGCTTGGACTATGCCAGGAACATTGAATTGGATGGTTACGTCTTCAGTATCTTCTAATTCATCAATTAAATCTTCGTTTGAACCAGCAATTTCTTCGAGAGCTGCTAAGAAGAGAGGCAAATCTTTAGCATCAAACTCTTTGGCTTCGACTTTTTTCTTTACATCATCTATTGCGCCCATAATTAAAACCTCATTATATGTTAATCCTTCCGTCTTCTATTTATTTAGAAAGAATTCATATCTCTCTTTAAATAATGGATTGATTAGAAGACCGATGAAAATACTGGATTGAATTATCTATAAAAATATTATGTGAGATTGAATATCATTCAGTTTTTGGATCATATAACAACAATAAATAGATCGCTTCTCAATGCTTTTTTCATTAGATTAATAAGTTTAGAGGCATATCATGTAAAATTTTTTAAGTTCTCTCTCGTTTAAATGTCTATCTTAGAAAAATTCAATATTATTCATCCAGAATAGAACAAATTAAATTGATTTTTCTTTGTAATTAAAATTTTTTAATCCAATTATCCGATTCTTAAAAAATTTATCATTCTAGTGGAACTTTTTCTAAAGCCATTATTGAACTTCAAAAAATTAATGTTCTCCGACAAAATTTAATCACATTTTTTAGGATCTCATTTCTAAATATGAATATGAGTTTAAATACTCGTTTTTTATAAAATGTATGGTGGTATAGTTGGCACAACGGGAAATCGGAACCGTGATCGCCTCGCGTAATGGACCAACTGTGAATCATTTTAGTTTTGTATTGAAAGAAACAAATCAAAAAGCCATCCCTATCCAGAAGGGACAATTTGTTCAATTAAACTCAATGGGGATTCTTGTAGCAACGGTCGAAGACATCATAAAGACTAACCGTTATTTTGATCATGCTGAAGCAGTGAGCGAATACGAACGCGGGGGACTTCCTCTTTCGGCTATTTTCCCTGCAGATCGGTGGGAATACATAATTGCGTTTGCAAAGCCTCTCGGAATTTTACATCAAGATAACCTAACTCGCGTTAGTTTTCCTCCATCCCCTGGAGATAAAGTGTATTTTGTAGATGATTCTATCCTTTTTAAATTGCTTAGATTAGATTCAAAAGGGATCTCGCTTGGAAAAATCTGTTATCATGAAAATATCCCAGCTTCTTTTAATCTTACAAAACTTTTCCAAAAACATATCGCAATTCTGGCAATGTCTGGAGCTGGTAAATCCTATACAACTTCTGTCCTTATTGAGGAGTTATTAAATCGGCAGAAGGAACATGGGCGTCTAGGTATCGTGATCCTGGATGTTCATGGGGAATATACCTCCTTTGCTGAAAAGAACGATGGTGGCGCTGATTTTTCGGATCGTGCTACAGTCATTCGGAGTTCCTATTTCTCGTTGAATACCACTCTCCTTACTGCAGGTCAAATTGCCGAAATGATCCCTCAGATGTCACAGATACAAGTCCGTGAATTAACACAGATTCTAGCTGAACTTCGAAAAGCAAATTCTCATACTGCCTACTCTCTACGTGATCTGTTGTCAGAAATCGAGGCGAAGGAAAATATTAATACGAAGACCCGTGACATTTTGCTAAGCTGGTTGTATGAACTCCAATCCCTACATTTATTCGAAGATTATGAAAACCCAAAGCTTGAGGAAGCAGTTAAACCTGGGCACGCTTTAATTATAGATCTCTCTGAGACAACACGATTACGAAAAAAACAGATTATTATCACTTATCTTGCAAGGCGCCTATTCAATTTAAGAAAAAGAAATTTAATATCACCATTTGTTTTTGTTTTAGAAGAAGCTCATCAATTTTGCCCCGAATCCGCAAGACGATCTGCAATTTCCCGCTCCATTATCGAAACATATGCACGGGAAGGACGCAAATTTGGAGCGTCCCTGCTAGTATTGAGCCAGCGACCTGTTCATCTTTCTACTACTGTATTAAGTCAATGCGGAACACATCTCATTGGTAAAGTTACCAATCCATATGATCTTGACCATATCAAAAAATCTTCTGAGCAAATTACAAAAGAGACGATAGATCTCATTTCTAACCTACCAACTGGCGAAATTCTAATTGTAGGCGCTGCAACAAAATTTCCAGTCTTTATTAAGGTGCGAGAACGTCTTTCAAAGAGTCCAAATTTTCTTGAATTAGAAGAAGCTGCCATTAATTTTGAGAAATCCCTCTGAAATTCCTGATTTTAAGTAATTTTTAATACGTTTTGACTTGAAAATAACAATTTTATTAATGAAGTTTTAAAATGAAACACCAATATGTTAATTAATTTTATAAAAGATGTTTCACCTTTTTCAGTAATTCGCTATTTAATTAGATTATTATTTAATATAATGAGGTTCAAAGCGTGTCTAATCCGAAAGAACTCATTGTAGCTGATTCGAATGTCTCGATAGTTGCCAAGGCTTTGGCGTCAAAAACTCGCTGGCGGATTTTGAAGTTGTTAAAAATTCAACAAATGGATGTAAGTCAGATCGCTGAAAAGCTTGGTCAAACAGAAGCTAATATTAGTGCTCAAGTAAAGATTTTAGAAAAAGCCCAACTTATTAAATCAAATTATGAACCTGGAGCTCATGGTGTTAAAAAGGTTTGTATGCCCTCTGTTGAAAAACTAATCATTAAAATTACTTAACATTCACTTCTAAAAGTTTTTATTATATTATGGTTTTCTTTTTAACTTTATTTACGTCAGACAAGGAGTCCTAGCCATGAAACATCAAAATTTAAATATAGAACCGCGTAAATCATAAAGCCTACGATTGCACAGATACTCCCCATATAAATCCCTGCGATAAGTTTTGCGCGCTGCGGGCTGATATCGGAATTCGCTTGGATGCCTTGATACAAAAGTTTGACATGCCATCCAACGATTAACCCCAAGAGAAAGGTATAAAAAAGTCTTAAATTGAAAAGCGAATAATGGCCACCAAAAATCAAAATGAAAGGCACTTGAGACACTAGTAAGAGCAATGGCGAAAGACTATAAATGTAGATATTGAAGATTACTTTTTTATTTCGATGTTCTTTTTGGGATTTTCTCAATCGTCGCCCTAAAATACAAACTACATAAAGAAAAATAAGAGAAATTAGTGAAAATATTATCATAACCGCAAAAAGTAGAGGAAAAATTATATAAATAGGAAAAGTATAGGTAACGACAATGATTGATGTTAGCCCTGATGGTATTTGGATCAAATATACGAAAAATATTGAAATAATACCTACTAATAGGGCGAAAATCAATTTCCAACTAGTAGGATCATCAGAAATTTCCTTAAAAGTCTCCTTGGGCTGTAAATAAATGCCTGCCAAACGCTTTAAAACATTATCTTTTCGTTCCATCAAATACCCCCTGTCCAGTTTGCCTCATGAAATTCGCGATACATGCTGAGAAATAGCCCTTGCCCCCAAGGAATGGCAAATTCGGTAC
>JABXJU010000122.1 GCA_013375405.1 Candidatus Helarchaeota archaeon | reverse complement strand
TCGGAAATATTCACTTTTATTATGAGGAAAGGATTAAAAAATCTGTTATAAAAATATAAGTTGTCGAACTTAAGTTAAAAAGAACTAATGAGAAAATTCTTATTACCTAATGAGCATAGCGATTAAGGAAAACAATTAATTTTGAGGATTGAAAATGCTTGGAATGAATGGAAAAATTGCACGCATAAATTTGTCAAATGAAACAATATCGATTGAGGAGTTGAAAGAGGATATTATTAGGAAATACATAGGAGGGCTCGGGATTGCTGTACGTATCTTATATGATGAAGTTCCTCCCGAGGTTGATCCGCTTTCTCCTGAAAATAAATTGATATGGATGATAGGACCTTTAACGAGTTTAATTACTTCGACCACGCGGCATGTCATAGTCTCAAAAAGCCCTTTATCAGGAATTTTTGGTGAGAGCTTTAGCGGTGGGTATTGGGCATATGAATTGAGAAAAGCCGGATTGGACGGGATTGTAATTGAAGGGAAAGCTGCTAAACCAGTTTATATTTGGATTGATAATGGGCAGATTGAAATTAAAGATGCAACAAATATTTGGGAATCAGATGCATTAGAAACACAGACAAAAATCCAAGAGATATTGGGTGATACTAAGATCCGTGTAGCCTGTATTGGGCAAGCAGGAATAAATTTAGTGAAATATGCATGTATAATGAATGAACGCGATGCGGCAGGACGTTGTGGAATGGGAGCTGTCATGGGATCAAAAAATTTGAAAGCAATTGCTGTGCGTGGGAATCAAGATATAAAAGAATTAGTTGTTAATATCGAAGAATTGAAGGAATTAGCACAAAAAGCAATCAAGAAAACAACGAGAAACATAATAGTATCGACAACATTCGGCCCAGGAGGAACGAATGGTAATTTTAGTATTCTCAATATGACCGGTGATGTACCCCATGGGTATTGGAAAGTCGGGAAATGGAAAGGGGACAAAAATCTAGCGACACCTAGATGGAAGAAATTAATCGTGGAACATGAATCCTGCTATTTATGCTCTGTAAATTGTAAAAAAGTATGTGAATTAAGAGATGAAAATGAAAAAGTCCTATATCGCGGTCTAGGACCTGAATATGAAACCATATCCGGATTTGGTACCGTGTTACTGAACGATGATTTCCTTAGCATATTTAATGCAAATGACTTATGTAATCGTTATGGATTAGATACTATATCATGCAGTGAAACGATTGGGTTTGCCATGGAATGCTGGGAAAAAGGGATTATCACAGAGAAAGAGACCGAAGGGCTTATTCTGGAGTGGGGTAATAAAGAGGCGATTTTAAAGCTGATTGAAAAAATTGCATTTCGACAGGGTATTGGTGAAGTTCTCGCAGAAGGAATCGATCGAGCTGCGAAACAATTTGGAAAGAATGCAGAGAAATTTGCGCTTACAGTAAAAGGAGTAGAAATGGTACATCATGATCCGCGAGCTTATTATTCGATGGGATTGCTTTTCGCAACCGGTTCCCATGGACCAGATCACAATGAAGGCATCACTATCACAATCTCTATGATTCCTCGTCCAGAACTAGGATTTAACACACCTATACAACGGGATTCAAATGATCCAGAGATGAACGCAAATGCTGTAAAGACTATGCAAGATGTAACTGCAGCAAAAGATACGCTTATTACCTGCTATATAGTTGAGGGGGCTATCCCATTTAAATTGCTCCTTAAAATAATCAAAGCCGTTACTGGACTGGAACTTACTAAAGAAGATCTTTTGAGTGTGGGCGAAAGGATTTTCAATTTAAAACGTATGTTCAATGTGCGATGCGGAATTAGTAAAAAAGATGATATACTTCCAGCACGTTTTACCAAGGAACCACTCCCAGATGGAGGGGCTGCTGGAAAACTTCCAGATATTGAGAATATGCTGCCAGCCTATTATCAACTTCGCGGATGGTCGGCGGATGGTATTCCGACCGATGCAACCCTTAAACGCCTAGATTTAATTGTTGATTAAATCTCCCTCTCTTTTTTATTCTGGTTTTCTATCTATACGATGCAATCGTATTTCTGGATTATTCTCTTGACCTTATTTTTCATAAACTCCAATAAATGCTCTCCACAGTAACTTACCCCATAGCTTGGCAAATGCAGCGCTGCTTGCTGCCCACATTTTTTACAATTCTTCATTCCATCTCGCGCCTGTTGAATCGGTTTTTCCTGAATCTCCTTAGTCATAACAATTTTGAACGTTATTTAAAATTACTGATTTACTAACTACCTTAATATCTATTAATGATACTATGTACTTAGATTAATTCAAGTAGTGGAGGCATTCATTGGAATAGCTCTACAAAGGGAGCGATGATATTGAAATTTGAGGAGAAGGAACGATTTATCCGTGGTTTTGTATTTTTTATTTCAGGAGTAATTGGATTACCTTATACCCTTTTCATACAATATGACGTTAGTATTTATTTTGTAATAAATCTTATAACTAGTCTACTCTTTTTTCTTGGCGGTTCCATATTGATGATTTTGACGCTTGCTGGAAAATTTCAAAAAGTCACGAAATATCCCCATTATTCCCCATTATTTATTAAAATAATGATCGGTGTATTTTCTGCACCTGGGGTAATATTATTAATTCTTTTCTTTCGCAATCCAATGCATGCAGGAGGATTAATCTATTCAACCTTGTCTTGGGGATTTGTCGGGTACATCATCTGGTATTATTTCAATCAAAATCAGACGAATAAATTGGAAAAATCTGATTTATTAACGAGTGTATTATAAAAGGAGGCAAATTATGCAAAAAACAGCGTGTTATATATGTAGGAAAGAAATTCATCCCTCTAATTTAGTGGGAGGTCTGACTTGCTTTGCTTGTGAAGCGAAAAGTTTGCACAATTCCAAAATGTTTCTGAAAGTTTCCGAACTTTTCTCTCCCATTTATAAAAGCACCCCCATTATCGCATTGGTAACAAGTTTAATTTTCATTGTTATAAATCCAACAACTGATGCAGTGATAATTGTGCATTTAATCATAACCGCCGTAGTTTTTGGGATTTGTCTCTTGGGCATTCTCTCAAATATCTTTCCAAACATGTCGAGTACCATCCTACAAGAACGGGAACTCAAATTACAAACTTTTTTAAAAAATTATACCCCCGGTAAAGTTTCCTATTGTGTTTATCATTCCGAACGAGAAGCCGTGGGTCGGTGCTCCTTTTGTTTTGAGCCGTTCTGTGCCGAAGATTTTATTTATATCGATCAAAGCCCTGTTTTTTGCCGTAAATGTCGACCTCACCACCGTATGGCCGAGATCAATATGCTAGCTTCCTTATACGCCCTTTTTTCTCTGGGATTACTCACTGGCGTGGGGATCTATTATAACGTGGTTAATTCCTGGTATCGCGGTTTTAGTATAGGATTTCTCACCTTCTTTATTTCGATGATTCTCATTGTGGGCGTGATTTATCGTGCCCAAAAGCGCTTTAAATCACAAGAGGCGAGTTAATTTGTCAAACCGCCGAACTCACAAAGTATAAATCGTATTAATTACTTTTTAATTTTAGAAAGAGACACTTATGGGGTGAAGAATTAATGAACTTGAAGCAAAAACGAGGTCTCGTGGCTGGCATCCCTTTAATTTCCATCGGTATTTTTGGATTACTATTTTATCATTTTATCATTTATGATCTAATTTCAATTTATTTGAGCTTATTTTGTACAATTGGTGGACTTGTTATACTCGGATTGGGTCTCATAGAAAAATTACCATTTAAATACACTAATCCACGTTTGCTTATCATTAGTATCATTGGATTTTTTCTAATTGGGACTGCATTTTTTATTTTTTATCTTGTTTGGCCCCACTTTTCTTTCGATCTTCTTGTTGCACTAACGTGGTGGAGCGTAACTGGCACTTATTTGTGGATTTTGTTCGCTCAAAAAGAACTCGATGATAATAGACAAAATAATCAGTCGACTCAGGTTTCTTAAAATTGAATCAAGATTCCTAATTGTTAGTTTGGGATGAGTGGATGAGCGGTAGCATAAAGGAACGAAGAAGGTTCAATTTGATTTTATTTTCTCTACTGACTAGTTTTGGACTCACCAGCATGGTTGCGGATTTGATTAAAGCGTTTACTTTAGATTTCCAAGAAAATATGTTTCAGGCTTTTTGGTCATCTTTGATTACATTGGTGTTTGCTATGATGCTATATGTAATAGCCAAAGGCGTCAAAAACGGAAATAAATATATCTTTTTTGTCGATATCCCGAAACCCAAGACGTGCCTTATTTTTATTGCAATATTATTTCCGGGTGGGATTTTAGTCTTTATTCTCTACTATTTCATTGTATCTACTTTAATTCTATGGGTAAACCTCCTCCCCTTATCCATCATTACGTTTGAGATTGGAGGATTACTTACCTACGAATTATTAAACAGTTGTCAATGCAGAAAATCCTAAAGGGAATTGTTTCAATTGCCCTGCCCGTGTTCTTTGCATTTTCCAAGTTAACATCCAAATTAAATTATTTTTTTTATTAAAAATTTGATTAGAATTATGTGCCATTCAAAACTTGTTCTAAAAATTGGCCAGTATAAGAGTCTTTTATTTTACAAATTTCTTCAGGGGTGCCTTCTGCAACGATATTTCCGCCTTCATCGCCACCTTCGGGACCTAAATCGATAATCCAGTCAGCTGTTTTTATAACATCTAAATTATGTTCAATAACTACAACGGTATTTCCCTTCTGCACCAATTTATTAAGGACGTTCAAGAGCTTTTTAATATCATCAAAATGTAAGCCCGTGGTGGGCTCATCCAGAATATAAAAGGTCCGCCCTGTGGCTATTTTACTGAGTTCTTTAGCAAGTTTTACACGTTGAGCTTCCCCACCCGATAAATTCGGCGCAGATTGTCCTAAGTGAATGTATCCCAATCCTACATCATAAAGGGTTTGTAATTTACGTTTTATTTTTGGAATATTCTCGAAAAAAGTCAGTGCTTCTTCGACAGTCATTTCCAATACTTCGGCAATATTTTTATCCTTGTATTTTATTTCTAATGTTTCACGGTTGTACCGCTTTCCTTTGCATATCTCACAGGGAACTAAGACGGGAGGGAGAAAATACATATCAATGCGGATCAGTCCTTGCCCTTCACAATATTCACAACGTCCAACTTTAACATTGAAACTAAAACGACCTGGCTTATAGCCGCGAAGTCGGCTTTCCTTGGTCTTTGAGAATAATTCCCGTATATCCGTAAAAACCCCTGAGTAAGTTGCGGGATTCGAGCGAGGGGTTCTACCTATGGGAGATTGATCAATAATAATTGCTTTATCTAAATGTTCTAGCCCGTCTAATTTATCATAGTCACCAGGTTGTTTTTGTGCGCGATTTAGTTCGCGAAGCAATGCTTTGCTCAAAATATCAGTTATCAAGCTACTCTTTCCAGCACCGCTAACTCCTGTAACACACGAAAAAACGCCGAGAGGAATTTTGACATCAATATTTTTGAGATTATTTTGACGAGCACCCCGGATTATTAAATAATGCCCATTATAAGTTCGGCGTGTTTTGGGGACAGGAATCTTTTTTTTCCTGGCGATATATTGCCCTGTCAGTGATTCTGGAGAATTTAGGATTGTTTCGAGCGACCCTTCTGTAACTACATTACCCCCATGAATGCCTGCTCCAGGGCCGAGATCTATAATATGATCAGCTGCACGGATAGTTGCTTCATCATGTTCAACAACTATAACTGTATTACCTAGATTTCTTAGTCTAATTAACGTGCTTATAAGTTGTTGATTATCTCGTTGATGAAGTCCAATCGTTGGTTCATCTAAGATATATAATACACCCACTAGATTAGTACCTATTTGAGTTGCTAAATGAATACGTTGAGCTTCACCAGCACTAAGTGTTTCAGCTTTCCGATCTAAGGTTATGTAGCTGAGCCCAACATTCAGAAGGAATTCCAGTCGAGCATTAATTTCTTTAATTATCTCTTTCGCTATGAGATTTTCTGTATCTGATAAAGGTTGGGGTAAATTTTTAAAAAAATTATATGCATCAGCAATTGATATTTTAGTAATATTGCCAATATTTTCGCCATTAACGGTTACTGATAGAACCTCGGGCTTCAAACGATTGCCCTTACAGGCAGGGCATTTCTTCGTTGACATAAGTTTGGCGACTTCTTTTCGTACATATTGACTTTTTGTCTCAATATATCTGCGTTCAAGATTGGCAGCGATACCTTCATATCTTCGGTCAAATTTATGTTGCATAGTTGACTTATTACCAAGTTCAAAATGAATTTTATCAGTAGAACCCCAAAGAATGATATTTTGAATTTTCTCATCATATGATTTGAATGGAACATCTAAGGGAAATCCATAGTGGTCTGCTACTGCCTCGAGCATTTGATAATAATATCCATCTCCTAAAAAATGAATTGCCCCTTCTTCAACAGATAAGGATTTATCTGGTACAAGCAAATCAGCGTCTATCTCCGTGCGTATACCTAAACCATCACATTCTTCACAAGCTCCAAATGGACTATTAAATGAAAACATGCGGGGAGATAATTCAGGGATATTAAATCCGCATTCTATACACGCAAGATTCTCATTAAATGATTGTTCATTTTTCGGATTATCCGAATCAACTATTAATACTACTCCACCACTTAGTTCTAAGGTGGTTTGAATTGAATCAGCCAATCGTTTTTTAATGCCATCTTTTAGTTTAATGCGGTCAATAACAACATCAATATCATGTTTAACAGTTTTTTTGAGCTCTATTGAATCTTCCAAATTTTTAATTTCCCCATCAATGCGAGCTCGTATATACCCTTCCTTTTTTAAATTATCAAATAATTTTTTATGGGTTCCTTTTTTCCCTTGAACGACAGGAGCCAAAATTTTAATGCGTGAATCTGACGGAAAGAGTTTGAGTGTCTGATCAATGATTTGATCTAAGGTTTGTTTTGAAACTTCCTTTCCACATTTTGGACAATGGGGGTGCCCAATTCGACCATACAATAATCTCAAATAATCATAAATCTCAGTGATTGTCGCAACCGTGGAGCGCGGATTATGTGAAAGCGGACGCTGTTCGATGGATATAGCTGGAGACAACCCTTCAATATATTCAACTTTAGGTTTTCGCATTTGTCCCAAAAATTGACGGGCATAGGCTGAGAGTGATTCAATATAACGCCGTTGTCCTTCTGCGTAAATAGTATCAAAAGCTAACGAAGATTTACCTGATCCAGAAATCCCCGTAATAACAATTAGCTTATTTCTTGGAATTTCAACGTCTATGTTCTTCAAATTATGCTCGTTAGCACCCTTGATAATGATTTTTTCTTTCATGTTGAGATATCCAACTCTAGTATTTAGTTGAAGTAAAATACTATAATAAATTTTATTGAGTAGAACCTCTTTTCCTGTATATTTAAGAAACAATAAGCTTTAAATAAAATCCGCAACACTGCTTTTTGGATCGCGTTAGATATAAGATTTAGTAGATTTAGGTAAAAGAAAATGTTAAAAGATTGTCAAAAGTGTATATATTATAAACGAATAGTAAACATCGGTCAGATTACAATGCATCATTATTGTCAGTTCCATGAATCATCTTATTCTTTCTTAAAAATTCAAGGGAAATTAGAAGATTGCCACTTATTATCGGCTAGACTTAAATTAAACGTCTCAAGTGGTGCAGAGTAAAAGAGACCACATCTTATTATTTCTATTTTAAATCTCAACTCCCTTCTTCCTTATTTTATTTTACTGTATAATCTGCTATTGATTTAATTCTTGAAAGATTCCAGTGGAATAGTAAATTATGTATAAATACTTTTAGGGAAGTTGCATTTCTAATACATTTCTAAATGGTCCCACCCAAAAAATCTACTAATTAGCGTCTTCATTAGGGTTTTTTAGGTCTGAAGGTGCTTGTTTTTGGGGTAAAGGAAGGGTTTTTGATTCTTTTATTTTCTGGGGTTCTTTTGTTCTTTTCTGAAAAATCGAAGATTTTCTTAAGTAGTTTGCTGCGATAACTCCAAGTGCGACAAGCATAATTATATTTGTTATTTCCAAAAGGGGAAAAGCCCTTCGTGGCGGTTCTCCAATTGTGAAAAGAAAATCGCTTGCATCTTCAGTTTCTCCATCAAAGCCGTCATTAGCTATAACCTTTATTAACACTGATTTAGCGTATGGTATATTACTAATATCCCAATCATATTGAGTTCCAGTCACGTTACTCTCTATGAGACACCATCCTACACCATCCGCATTATATGCCAGAGTAAAGGTCAGATTATCACTATCAAGATCAGAAGCGAACCATTCAATTCTTATGGTATCTTTGAAAGTTTCGCCCCCGTTTGGAGATATCACCGTAATGGTTGGATCCCGATTTAATACAGTGTATCTGTAGTCAATTCCTTGCGGATCCTTTCGGGTTGCATTATTTCCTTCGTTATCCCATACATTAATATACCATAATACCGTTGTTCCGTGTTCTTGACCCGGAATGCTTCCCTCCCAAATTCCCGGATTGAATAATTGTTCAGAAAGGATAATACTATCCCAGTTAGCCCCATCATTAATAGAATAATATATTAGAGCAGATTGAATTCCTCCTTCATCAGATATATCTACCGTAACAATAGGAGAATCATCTTTACAGGGTGCTAATCCGTCTGTTGAGGAATCCAGCTCAATTTCTGGAAAGTTAATTAGCGGGGGAACGTAATCCGTGGTATTATATTCAAGCGGATTAGAAGATCTACTGACAGTTTGGATTGGTTTAAAAATTATAGAGCTGAATCTTCTATCGATTCCATATTGCTGACTTATGTGATCTGTCGATTCATCATCATAAATAGTAAAACTTGTTTTAAATCCTGTGGTAGATTCTACCGCCTTATGATTCTGCCATTCTAAATTTAGAGAAAAAGAAAGCTCTACTGGGCCCAAATAAAATTGAAGAGTGTTGTCAAAAACGACTGTAGTTGAAATAGATCGCTTTTCTGATGTGGTTGTTTCTTTTATAAAAGACCTCTTAAAACCCCCATCTACCGAAAGAGGACTTCCACTGTCCCAATCTACATTTTGCCAGCCATTATGGACAGGATTATACGCGCGCCATGCCTGGGGGGCATTATAATCATTAAGTAGCACTTCTCCACCTCTAATAATACCCCAATCCAATCTTGGTGCTTCATACTTAATAGTTCCATTAAAATATTCCCTTCGATGTGCTTTAAGTACCCAACTATAAGTTATCGCCTCGCCCCAATAACAATCTCCGTATCCAGGACCGATATAATCTTTATTGGAACTATCCAAACTCGATGTAAGTTCAGTTGTATCCGTTACCATATATTCAGCAGATCTCTCTGAAGTTTGCCCTACCTGTAGTCTTGATGAAGCCCCTACACCATACCCAAACATATCATAACTTGCACTTAATTCAATGCCTACTGAAGCAGCAAAACTAGATCCCACAGTCATAGAGAGAGAAGTTGTTTCAGCAAACCCCGAAAAACTATTATCACCATTTGGATCATGTAAAATAAGATAAAGCACTTGACCAACGAAGTTCATACCTGAATCAAGTTGTTCGACTACATCTGAAATTAGTTTTACAAAGGTAAAATTGCGGCTGTCACTTACTATCATGTCAGTAATATTATAACCACAGAGCGTTGCATTCACATGTCCATCTAGCGATACGGTAAATGTGAAATTTATAGAAGTTTTACCCAAAACGCTGCCGTAATCAATCCCATTCAGGAATAGTTTTACATCGTCAAGTTCTGTAAAATCATATGTGAAATGAAAAACAGCGAGTCCTGGTGGAAATATAATAAGTTCATTTTTAGAGGGAGTCATCCATTCAACAAATGAAGCATTTCGCGCCTTCCCACTTACTTCGGTAGAGTTAGCACTCTCGCCTAAGACATTTAAAGTGCGAACAATGTAATAATATGTGACATTTACAATGGCTTGAGTATCGTTATAATACAATGTTGTAGAATTTCCAATGTATACTTTACTACCGTTCTGAATAGTTCCCCGATAAACATTATATCGTGTAATAGGGTTACCGTAATCATTTGGTTCTGTCCAATTAAGAACTATATGCTGGATACCTTGATGAATTGTTAGATTTACTGGAGGATCTGGGGGTGGATTTAATGCCGTAAAGAAATGTCTAACCTCGGTTTCATAATTAATTCCAAATGAATCGTTGGCGAAAACTTGAATTGTATGTGGTCCATCATTAGGCATCGGAATAGTGATATTACCTCTTAGCGTCTTGTTGCTCTGACCATCCAAAGAGTATCCCACCCAATCTAAATTTCTATAATTATCAGTGCTGAGCAATAATCCTTCTTGATAATTATCACCTATTTCATAATTTGCATCCCAGGAAAATCCAATGGCATCCACATAAATCTCACCCGCCTCTGCGATCCATGTATCAATACACATATAGGAACTATTATCTGCAGGATTTGCAAAGCCAGCATCTTCCTTGCATAACACTCCATCAATATAAATATCGTATTGATCATTGTCATAATCTATATCGAATTGTATGTGATACCACTTTTCTACATAAGGGGAGTAGAGAGTGTAATAATTACCATCGTAGTATCGAATAATATTCCCTAAATGCATAAATTGTACATATATAAATCGAACTGCACCATTTCTCGGATGTAGGGTAATGTCTGAATGTGAATCAGTGTCTGGGTAAATCCAAAATTCTACTGTTTCAACAATTTGATCTTGGGTAAAATTTTTCCGCATCGAGGCCTGATATTGGGCATTTGGATCAGTAAATTTAAGAACTTTTTTATGCCCAGCAAATTCATCAATTACTGTGATTCGAGTCCCCGACTGGTAAGAGGCATCCTCCACTTCGCTTGGGACGGTTCCCGCCTCATCGTTTTCAAATCCACATGTTGCAGGATAGTATCCATGCATCCGCTCGGTATATGTTTTATTTTCAGGGGATAAAATGGATATAGGAGGCATATCAATTATGAAATGTCTTTTTTCAGAAAAGTCTATATCCCCAAAGGTATCGTTCCCGAAAACCTGAAGGGTATGTGATCCATTATTGGGCATCCGTAGAGTTGTATTACCTAATATTGTTCTGTTGCTTTGTGAATCTAAAGAATAGCCAATCCAGTCTAAATTTGTGCTATTTTCAAAGCTGACCAATAACCCCTCTAAAGAATTATCGCCTGTTTCATAATTCGCATCAGTGGAAAATCCAATGGCATCGATATAAACTTTACCCGTGACACCAATCCATGTAGCAAAACGAACTGTAGAACAGTTATCGGCAGGATATATAAAGGGCCCATCGTCTACGAATTTCACGCCATCGATGTATATATCGTATATGTCATTATCATAATCAATGTCGAAGCGCATGTGATACCATCTTTCTAAATAAGTGTTGTAAAATGGCTCAGCAGGCCCTAAGGTATCCCAATATCGGATACAATCATAATCACGGACAAATTGCACGCTCAAAAAAGGAAGACCTTCTTCAGAATATAAATCAATATTAGAATATGAATTGGTATCTGGGAAATACCAAAATTCTACTGTTTCAAGTACTTGACTAGAAACAAAAGTTTTATTTAGAACAGCCGCCCCCAATAAACTCTGATCATCTAGTTCCACTACCTTCTTATGTCCATCTTTTTCATCAATTACTTTAACAAAACAATTAGCGACGGTGTAGGTATCCGTCCACCCGGCTGGAACAGCTCCCACCTTATCGTTTTCAAATCCATATGTTGCGGGATAATATCCAGTCATCAGTTCGGTATATGTTTTATTTTTAGGGGTAAATATGGATATCGGATAACCTATCGTGAAATTTCTTTTTTCGGACTGATAGTTAGTTCCAATGGAATCATTTCCAAAAACTTGAATGGTATGCGCCCCAATATTGGGCATTAGAATAGTAGTATTACCGCTTATTGTTCTATTGCTTTGGTTATCTGGAGAGTATGCTATCCAATCTAACTCGATTTCTGAAGTGAAATTAAGTAATAATCCCTCGTATATATTGTCTCCGATATTGTAATTAGGATCCCAAGAATAGCTTATGGCATCAAAATAAACTATTTCTGTTGCATCATTTCCTGTATTCATGTTAAAATCGTTACTGGTTCCATTATTATTAAAATCGGCATTTGGAGAGGTATATAACAAAGTTCTCCCATCAGAATCATAGATTCGGAATTGATATTGGTGCGCTGGTAGCCCAGCGTAGGTTCCATCGTCAGAAAAATCGACTGAGAATCTGTACCACTTATTTGCAGTGCAAGTTATTCCCGTACTTGTTTCTGTACCACCATTATAGTACTTGAATAGACCAAGATCCTCGAGCATGTACACTGTCCATTGATCAAGTGGATTCCTCAGCCCAAATCTCGCTACTCCACTTGGATTAATTACTAAGATCCAAAACTCATAGGTTCCGGAAGTTCGGTTTTCCCCAAATTCTCCCGAGACATAGACTCTTCTGCCCATTGCCCCATCGTAGCAAAGCAACACCTTTTTATGTTCTACGCCATT
>JABXJU010000387.1 GCA_013375405.1 Candidatus Helarchaeota archaeon | reverse complement strand
TAATACGGTTCAAGGGTGTTAAAAGGATATTTACGGGAGATCTTACTGATAGATTCCTGACAGGAGTTCGACACGGAATTTTCCAAGAGATTTCCACTCCAAATTATTCCAGAAAGTGTTACGGATTAAAAGGGGTACGATACATTCCGCTAACAAGGGGCGCTTCACAAGTTCTAGATTTAATTAATTCATCGGTTACTGCTGAAGAAGAATTAAGATTTGAAAATATTGCTGAGATTACTAATACAAATAAACGCCATTTAAGTAGGAAAATATGGGAGTTTGGAACTGAATTAATAAATAACCGACTAATTCAAATTAATAAAAGCTCTTTTAAGGGAAAATCGACCCAATTTTTAGGTTTAACAAAGAAAGGATTTAACTATTTTCATAGAATGTCTGAATTTGCAACACCCCTACTAAAAGTTAGGTGATTTGAGATCTATGACTTCAACAGTTATACCACGCAAACGAATCGTCAAAAAGTCCAAGCAGACAAAATTAATCGAAGAAAAATCCCCTATCAAGAAGAATATAGAAAATATTACCGAGAGAAAAAAACTTACAGAGCGAATTCAAATCAAAACTTCAAAACCTTTACGTCAACTCTTCAAATTATCGAAGAACTTATACAACCGGGCGAATAAGTTGGTATATCAAGGATTTCACATGTTTGTTCTTACGAAAGGAAAAAATACACAGAAGGCAGGGAAGAGGATTGGATATTATTCATTAGAGTGGGAGCTACGGGATGATCCTACTTACCGCGCTTTACCCGCTCAGACTGCCCAACAACTTTTAAGGGCAGTAGAATGGAATTGGAGTGCCTTCTTTGAATCATTAGAAGATTGGAAAGCAAATCCTGAAAAATATAAGCGAAAACCGAATCCTCCGGGTCAGAAACCACCCGAAGCGGAATGGTTCCTTATCTTTACAAATCAGCAAATGCGTATCAAAAATAATTTCCTTAATTTTCCAGATATTTCAAAAATACCCCCTGTTAAATTTTATCAGGCGCGCATAGGGAAATTGAAAATAGTGCGTGTATTGCCACGCGGCCTTTACAGTATCATTGAAATCGTTTATGAAAGAGAACTTACTTTTCCCAAAGAAGCTCTTCTTAAAAAAAATCGGATTATTGGAATCGATTTGGGAGTACGTAATGTCGCCTGTATTGTAGGTAATTGTGGTTTGCGCCCAATCATTATAAAAGGTGGTGCAATTAAATGGGTCAATCAGTATTATAACAAACAACGTGCGAAATTTCAGAAGATTTATGCGAATTATAATATTAAAAGGCAGACAAAAAGGTTAGAACGATTGAATCAGAAACGGAATAATAAAATTGAAGATCTCTTTCACAAATTGTCAAGAGCAATCATTTCTTACTGTCTAGGTAATGATATTAAAATAATTGTTATCGGATATAATCCACAATGGAAGCAAAAAGTAAATTTAGGGCGAAGAATTAACCAAACATTTGTTAATATACCGTTGTACAGATTAATTCAGCAAATTAAATATAAAGCGGAGTTAGAAGGCATCAAAGTTGTTTTAATTGATGAAAGTCATACAAGCAAATGCAGTTTCCTAGATAACGAGACTATTGGCCATCATGAGATCTATCGAGGAAAACGTGGAGTGTATGTATCTAAAAAGAATGGTGGAAAAGGTGGAATCCATCATGGTTTATTTCAAACCGCAACAGGTCAAATTATTAATAGCGACTTAAATGGGGCATATAATATTCTTCGTAAAGCATTCCCGAATGCATTTAACGCGGACGGGATCGAGGGGCTAGGGTTAGTCCCATATTCTCTGACATTCGGAGAATTAAAGCGACTCGCTAAGTGTTCGCTAACCTAAGGTTCACTCAAAAAGTATTCTTTGAGTAAATTCTTGGTCCCGACATTAATATTGTTGATTAAAAATTTAAATAATATTATTTCAAGAGG
>JABXJU010000121.1 GCA_013375405.1 Candidatus Helarchaeota archaeon | reverse complement strand
TGTGCTCTTCCGATCTAAGTAAATCACGCATTAACGTGTTATCATTCACCCCAGCACCACCCATGAGATTTGCACACTCATAACAAATTCGTTCAGACAACTTCGCTGCGGAGTACTTTAATTGCGAAGCATTTACCTCAAATGCACTCATTAATGCCTTTGGTATCTTGCCTTGATACTTCTCATTTTTTTCATCGTAACTTTCAGAGAATTTTTGCAATGCTTGCGTATGAACGATTACTTGCGTGTAAAGGTTTGCCAGCGTGAATCCTACACCCTGGAACCTAATAATAGGTTGATTGAACTGCTCCCGCATGTTTGCATATAGAAATGCATAACTAAGCGCTCCCCAGGCTTGGCCCAGGTTCTCGAAAGCGATCCCAATTCTCTCAAGAGCTAATCCCTCAAACAAATTTCCAAGTCCTTTCCCAGGAGGGCCCAGAACATATTCCTTGGGAATTCGTAAATCCTTTAATTCTTCTTTTCCTATCCAAAGCCGCGGAGTCCATGGAATCATCACTCGCTTACAATTCCATCCATCCCATTCGGTATTAATCAAGAATTGTCCCATTGTTTCTCCTTTCCCTACCTCTTGTGAAGCGTAAGCTACCGCATTTGTTGCTTTAGGCGCGTTTGTATTGTAGATTTTAGTTCCATTCAACAAGAAACTCTCATCGTCCTGCGGTGTGCATGTCGTAAGTTGATGAACGGCGTCACTTCCTCTTTCGGGTTCAGTTATCAAAATACAACCAATGGCCGTTCCAGTTACCAGCCCCTTGAGTACATCTAATACCTCAGATCGCGACTTATGATGGTGATGGCAAGGATTGATTGCGAGGGTTGTTGCCCCAATGCTCATTGAAAAGCTCGGATCAAACATATCAACGGCGAGATACCGCATCATCTCAATCTGAAGTCCCCAATCTTCGTACCCAATATCACACTCTACGAAGTTATGGAAACGGGAGAGATAGCCTTTTGCGCCAAAATCCGGGAAGTAGGAATAAACTTCTTCCGTATGATCGATATTATTTTTCTTTTCATACTCGATACAAAAATTTTGGGCATCTTTTAAGAATGTAATCTGCTTATCATTCGCGATCGTTGGTAAATTCATATTGAGAAATTTGTAACGATTCTCTAAACTCATTTTTTCAAGGATTTCATCAGTAATTCCTTGAGTTTCAAATCCTATTGGCATAATTCTTCACACTCAAATACAAATTATAGGAAGACGTATTCTTTCAAAATTAAAATCATTTTCCCCTTTAATTAAACTTTGAATTGAAAATTTGGTTCTAACTAATTTGGATAACAGTGAATAAAACCAGAGTAATATTAAGTATGTCTATGAAAAATAAATAAATTAAGTTACAGTTCTTTCCTACAACGAGGACATTTATTGGTGGAATACCCTAAAATCCATCCACAATGCGGACATTTCGCAATTGATGTGTCTGCCGCGGCATCTGAAAATTCCTCATCAGACACTGGGACTAATCCATCCAGGAGTTTTGTGAACGCAGGTTCTGCCTCTGCTGCTTCTTTTTCTTTATCAACAATCGTAGCAATAGCAGCAAATTTAGGTTTTTCTCGTTCTGTAAAGGGTTTGACAACTATTTTTCCAAAACGTTTTTGCGTAACACTTGCTTCCGCCTCTTTTAGAATTTCTGCTGTTCCCACAACCCGTGCTGTAGCAGAGGGCGCAGTGGGTACCGCAGGGGGCGCTGGTTTCACACCGGCTGCTTTATCAATCATTTCATTAATCTTGTTCTGCCATTCAGTGGATTTTTTATTTATATATATATTATCATCTAAGAGATGTTCACGTGTTAAATAGAAGTAGGAAATGACATCTCCATTCTTGCCTTTATATGTAATTCGGAGTTTTGAATACTGTTGGAAACGTTTCTGAAAAGTATTATCATGCCCTACAAAAATATCGGCAATTTCTGATATTGGAATAATTGTTACATAGGGTTGTTTCGTATCTATTTCACAGAATGGTCTCAGCATCCTCTCTGAGACCTTGTTAGCGCCCATCTTAGTGATAGGAAATCCTTTATAGATGAGGCGGGTGTTAGTTAACCATAAGAATCCGCGGTATTTAAAATTTTGAGTAGGATTCCGCAGTACAGAGAAATTAATGTCAGAAGGAGTAAGCATTGAATGATGTGAGAGCAAAACTTGCTCACCTTTCAGTTCTAAATCGCTAAGATCAAGTTTAACTGGAAGGGGTGCCGCTGACTCCATATTTAACTCTCCCTTTTTTTCTCAATTCCTAATCTTCAAGTGCAAATATCCTTTTTCAACTTTTAATATTTTTTTCTTTTACTATTAAAATTTTAATTATGCGTCAATTGATGGAAAATTTTCAACTAAGCGTTCAGCAGCGTGTTTTATTTCTTCAATTGTGGGAACTAAGGCAAATCGGACGTAATTTTCCCCAGGATTAATTCCATTTGCTTCAATGCTAATCCAAGCGCCTGGAGTACAGACAATAGCAATCCGTTTATCTAAAAGTTTTTTGACAAATGCTAAAGAAGAGAGTCCGCCGGGTGTTTTTTGCCAAATATAGATTGTACCTTCGGGATCTCTTGTTTCTAAACCAATGTCTTTAAAAGATTTTAAAATAATATCCTTTTTCCGTCTATAATCATCTCGTGCTTGCTTTACATGCTGTTCATCATTTAACGCCGCAATAGCTGCATCCTGTATGAAAGTTGGAGTTCCCGAATCAATATTTGTCTTCACTTTTCGAAAAATTGAAACGATCTCTTCATCACCCGCAACCCAACCAATTCGATAACACGTCATCTTGCTTCGTTTTGACAGTGAATTGAAGACAATTATACCTTCACGATCCAATTCTAATAAACTCATAGGTTTTTTATCATAATAGAGTTCAGAATAAGCTTCATCCGAAGCAATAATTATCTTATGGTCATGCCCAAAATCGATAACCTCTTTAAGGAAAGATTTGGGTGCAATACTCGCCGTCGGGTTGTTGGGATAATTTATCCAAAGGATTTTTGTCTTTTTTATGATCTCTGAAGGAATTTCCTGAAGATTTGGCAAAAAATTATTCTCTTCCAGTAGATTTAAAAATACAGGACGTCCTTCAGCAAATAAGGTTCCTCGGTTCATAGGTGGATAACCAGGATTAGGAATTAATACAATATCGCCGGGATCAATAAGTCCTTCATGGAAATTAAAGACAGCTTCTTTTGAACCTATAGTTGAAGATATTTCTGTTTGAGGGTTCAAATCTACATTGAATCTTTTTTTCATCCATATGGCAACTGCATTTCTAAATTCAAACGAGCCAATGTAACTCGGGTATCCTGCACTTTTTCGGGCATCAATCGCTTTTTTGCAAGCATTTCTGACAAGTTCTGGGGTTGGCTCTTTAGGATCCCCTACTCCAAAATCAGTTGATTTAATTCCCTGTTCTTCAAGTTTTTCTACGAGTTTATCGACTTCGGCGAACGCATACGCTCCAATAGATTGAACTCTATTGCTTGGAATAATTTTCATAATTTAACCTCTTTATTAAATATGAGTAATATCAATTTCCCCATCATAAACGTGTTCTGCTTTTCCGGTCATATAAATATGATTATTTGATTCATCCCAGAAAATTTCCAAACCTCCTCCTAATAAATGTACAGTAATTTTTCTATCAGTTTTATCATTTAAAATGGATGCAACGGTAGCAGCACACGCACCCGTTCCACAGGCTAATGTTTCGCCAACACCTCGCTCCCATACACGCATTCTTATTTCCTGTCGATTAACTACTTTTACATACTCTACATTTATACGTTGCGGAAAAACTTCATGGTGTTCTATAGTTTTTCCTTCTTCGATATTTAACTTTTCAAGATCATCCAGAAAAATTACACAATGAGGATTACCTACTGATAAGCATGTGACGGAGAATATTTTATCTCCTACTCTTAACTCCTCATTTATAACTTGTGAATTTGCCCCTTTCATAGGGATCTCGTTTCGGAGAAGTTTAGGAATTCCCATATCCACTTTTATTGAATTTACATTTCCATTTTCAATAGATAGAGTGGGAATTTTTATTCCTGCAAGTGTTTCAATATGCATCTCAGTGTTTTGTACTATTTCTTTCTCATATAGATATTTAGCAAAACATCGAATGCCATTACCACACATTTCAGCCTCTGATCCATCCACATTAAAAATACGCATCCGAATTTCAGCATCTTCCCTTGTAGGCGGACAAATGAATAAAATTCCATCTGCACCAATTGAAAATTTTCTTTGACATAAAACTATTGCTAATCTCGGCTTCTTAGCTTCCGGAATAATGGTTTTATCTAACTCATTTATTATAATATAATCATTACCTAAACCGTGAAACTTACTAAATTGCATTAATATTCCTCAAATTCTAAAGAACGCATAAAAATAAGGAATTAAAAAATTGAGAATTAATCCATATACTCATGTTGGTCTCTAAGTAACCGTTGAGGTACTGATTTGTCCCCCTGTATTTCAAATTCAAAGCCTAAACCAATCCTTGCCCCAGTTGGTAATGGCCAACCTGATTTCGCAATAGATCTTGCCAACCTTTCTGCTGTTCTTCGGTCGATAAACCCTGTATCTTTATCCCAAGCCATTAACCATTTCTCTTCTAATTTATCTAAAATTAAAACAATCCCTTCATCAGGTTGATTTCGAACCCTTACGAAATCCTTTCCAGTAAACCGAAGAAAAATAGTCTGTTGAATTAATTGTTGTTCTGATCTTGCGATTTCTTGGGCCGTTAATCCATATCGATTTTCAATCTGTTTTTCATAATCACCCTTCAGAGATTCAATTTCTGCATTATGGTCGTTTATCATTTCTTCGATTTTTTCATTTAATTGAGTAACTTCAGAAGTTTTTTCTTCAAGTTCTTTCTGAATATTTTCTATTTTTGCACTTATTTCACTAGTTTCTGTTAGAGATGCTTCAATTTCCATTATCCGATTTGACATTTCTTGATTCTTTGCAGATAATTCATTATTTAATTTTTCTAATTCACTAATGTTATATGATTTTTCATTTAATTGCTTCTCTGCATCATCTAATTTTTGTTCCGCCTCTGTTAATTGACTTTTCACAGGATCCAATTGAATTCTCATATCTTCGAGTTCATTTTGAAGTGAAACTAATTGATCTTTATATTCATTCTCTTTTTGTCCAACTATCTCTTTGAGTTCATTTTCCAAATTTTCCATGGCTTTTTTATCTTGTTGTAAATTTACAATTGTTACTTTTTGTTGCTTACTTAGTTCTTCTAATTCTGTAGTTTTCTTCCTTAATGCCTCTATCTCATTATTTAGTTTTTCAGTAATTGTACGATATTTTAATAGTATGGTTCCATCTACTTTGTGTTTTGCATCAGGTCTTTCCATTATTTTTGCCCAATCTATTTCCATTTTAAGGCCTCGTTCAGTTTTCGAATATTTTTCATTACAAGATGTTAAAATGAATGAAATCTTTTTTGATATATTAAATTTTTTAAATAATTAAGTTAGTGGTTACTAAGTAAAAAAGGTATATCAGAGAGGTTGTCCGCAATATGGACATCTTTCTACATCGGGATCTACTTCATTTCCACAGTTGGAGCATTTCACACCTAAAATAGCAAATGCATCCTCTAATTTATTCGATGAAGAAGGTGTTTGAGGAGCTGAAAAGGGAGTTATCGAAGGTGCGGTTTGACTAGGTTGCTGAGTAGTGGGTTGAGGTTCAATATACGGTTCTTCAGGCGTAGTTATGCTCGAATAAGCTGACCAAAAACTATCACCTTGCCCTGACGCTGGAGTATTAGGAGTTGGGATTCTTATGTCAGCTAGAGTCGAATCGAGTGGAGATTGTTTTTGCGGGCTTGGTTGGGATACTGTGGGTTGTGGTGCAGGTGCAGGCGTAGGTGCAGGTTGTGGCGCGGGTTTTTGCGTTTCAGCTGGTTTTTGTTTGCTTTTAATTATATCATAAGTTTCTCGAAGCAGATTACTCATTGTGGTCCCTAATTCGAAAGTATCGAGCGCAATCGTTTTTCCGATAGTATCTCGAATAATTCCGACAATTTCCACATCAATAAGTTTCTTGATCCTTTTGGCTGCAATAATTCTACCATTCTGAGTTAGTTTTACACCCCATGAACGCTCATGATTTTGTATTACACCTATTTGAATAGTACAATTTGTTCCTGGAATCTGTGTTTCTTTAGATATTGGCGCAAACTTAATCTGCGGCATCGAACTCACTCCTAAATGATTCTATTTAACATAAAAATTAAACTATTTCACTTTCAACAAATTCTAACACTTTCTTAAATTTAATACTTTCTAAAAAGAATTTATCAATTAATTAAAATTACAGCTTTATTAGAAGCATCGAGAACTGATGCAAGAATTTAATTGTCCTTCCCTTGAGTTGCATCCTTAAAGAACTAAAAGAAAAAGATTAAATACGGGGCGGAATTCGATTTATCTGACTATATTCTTTACGAATTACTTCTTCAAGCAATTCTGCGCGTTCTTTCCCTGTTAGAACTTCTAACTTCCGTATTCCAAGTGGATCCACCTTTTTCCGGAGTAATTGAATCTCCTTTTCAGTAGGAGGTTTAGTTTCTTTTAAATCTGGCGCCTTTAAAAGTTCAAATCCCGTATTTTCTTCCACTTCTTTAACTGATACATCAGGGTGGATAGTTTTTATCCGCATTCTACGTTGCTTTGGATCGAAATCGAGATAGGCTAAATTCGTTATAACACACTTAGGGCCTACTCCAATCAAACCATATTCAATTAATGGACGAGAACCATCCACAAATCCCACACCTGAACGGAAAAAAATTTTTTCTGTAGGAACAAAAGTCCTCGTATCATGTCTGGTAACGTACAAATGCTGGCCTGCACTGTAAAATCCAGAAAAATCGATAATACCAGCCGCCCCGGGTAACCTCACCTTCGGTTTATGCCAATCCCCTATAACTACATTATTTGTATTACCGTACATATCCACTTGGGCAGGTCTGAAAAATTCGATGGTAGTTAAGATATCATGAGGAAGTAATTCAAGTGTGCATTCGCCTGTATTATGAAGGCGGTGACAACGTGATGCAGCACCCAACTCGAACCAAAGCAAACTGACCTGACGGGCTTCCCAAACAAAAGTATTTCCCATTAAATAATGAAAAATGGCATCTGGCGCATGGGCCACTTTTGCCAAAGTAAAGGCTGCCCAAACGATTGGTGTCGCCACACCTACAATCATTACATCTTTATTTGTAACTTCCCGTGCCATAAGAACAGTTATTAATTCATCTATAGTATAATCAACCATCATATTTCACCTATAATATGATCTTTAAAATCTCCTTTATACCACCTATTTTCTCTAAATACTCCTCCTGATTAGGTAATGAAATATATTCTTTTTCGTATTGTTTATACCCCTCAGCTGTCTTACAATAATCTATATATTTCATTATCGCATCAGCGTCATATGTATAAAAGGGGTAGCAACTTGTTGGATGAGCCCCAAAAGGGACTTTAACTACGGCATCTACTTTCTGCATGGGGATCTGCCCTTTTCCTTGAAAATGAATTATATCTTCCGTCTCGACGATCCTCTCACAGGTCACTATCGTTTTTTTTGCTGTCTTCGCTAAATCATCATCCAACCACACTGGCCCTTGAATATTCCCATTCCCCTTCTCATCTGCATACGGTACATGAATTATCGCGACATCTACTTGGATCGGAGGGCACGCAACTAATTTATCTCCTGTTAGTGGGCAATTAAATTCCTTCATATCGTTTCGAACTTTTAACACATCTGACTCCAAAATACCTCGCAATGGCATAAATGGTAATTTCAAATAAATTGCTTTTAAACCCAGCGCAATACTTGCCTCAGATTCTTCAATGACTTTTAATTGCCCCGTTCCTACGGATCTTCTATGATTCGGGGCCAATCCAAATAATTCCATTCCGATGAAACTTGTACGAATCCGATCAAGACAACCTGCCCCTATTAGTATATCCGCACAAAATCCGCCAACGAACGAGACTACCCCTAAATTCTTCTTCTTCTGCCTAATTATTTCACGACACGCAGCCGCTGCTTTTCTCCAAAACGAAAGGCCTCCGATTCCGATTAAATCACCATCTTCAACTAATCCAATGGCTTCTTCTAGTAACATAATTTTATCTTTCATATATCATTCCTCAAAGGGAGAAAATGTTAATAATTTCTATAAATTCGAATTGATAGAAAAACATCGATTATGATATTTTAAAAAATTATTCAAAGATAATGATCATTACTAGAAAATAATTGGTGATTTAAAATGGGAGAAAAAGTCGTCATAACTGCGGCAGTCACTGGCAGTGTTCCCACCAGAGAAAATAATCCCAACATACCTTATACCCCAAAAGAAGTTGCTGAAGAAGCATTTAGATCCTACGAAGCAGGGGCTTCTGTTATTCACTTACATGCCAGAAATCCTGAGACTGGCTCACCCATAAGTGGTGAGGAGAGCGTTACTATCTTTAGAGAATATATAAAGTTGATAAAGCAACGATGTGATGTTATAGTACAAGTGACTACTGGCGGAGGAGCCACTACTATTAGTGGCTTGGATCAAATGAAGCGCCTCGAACCAGTTGTAGCCCTCAAACCCGAAATGGCATCATTAAATACAGGATCCCTAAACTTTGGCATGAAAATTTTTCCCAATCCTCCTGAACTCATCGAAGCCTTTGCAAAAAAGATGCAGGAATTAAATGTGAAGCCCGAGATCGAGGTATATGAGATTGGGCACATCGCAAGTGCGCAGAGATATGTCATTGATAAGGGATATCTAGATAGCCGTCCCCAATTTTCACTTGTTCTTGGTACAGCAGGTGGTATTCCTGCTACGTCGGGAAATTTGATGCACATGAAGAAAGCTTTGCCGAAGGATTGCACGTGGCAAGTCATTGCCATTGGGCGACATCAGATTCCACTCGGTGCAATGGGAGTAATTTTAGGAGGAAATGTCAGGGTCGGGTTTGAAGATAATGTTTACTTGAAGAAGGGCGTGCTAGCAAAAAGTAATGCCGAATTAGTCACTAAAATAGCCACGATAATAAAGGAATTAGGTAAAGAAATAGCCGATCCAAATGAAACAAGGGAGATACTTAGTTTAAAGAAATAAAATACTATGATTAACTTTTTCTAAACTTTTATTATGATATCAATTCAGACTTAATTTACGGATCTAAAAATCTAGAAGGTATTATTAATCATGTCACGAAGAGTAGCGGTTGTAGGAATTGGTTCTGTTCCGTTTAGAGTACGTCATCCGGATAAATCTTTTAGTAAATTAGGATATGATGCAACGAAAGCTGTGCTAGAAGATGCTAACTTATCTATTTCGGATATAGACTCTGCTGTTTATGGATGTTACAATGATCTATTTCATCGCCAGTTCATGTACGATATAATTATTCATGATCACATTGGAATGATTCTTAAGCCAGGGACACGGGTGACTACCGGTGGCGCGACAGGCGGATATGCAATTAGAACCGCTTATATGGAAGTAGCATCCGGATTGTCAGATATCGTGCTCTGTCTCGGCGTTGAGAAATCAAATGATTGTTGGGATCCCGAAACTGAAGCTCGAACTCCTGAATTAGTTAAAGCGATTTCTTATTCATCAGATTGCACGTGGGTGCGACCCTTGGGCTCATACCCTGCTGCCTCATATGTTTTACCTGTTAGAGCACATATTGAAAAATTTGGTAATCCCACGGAAGAATCAATGGCAAGAGTATCAGTGAAAAACCACGGAAATGCAATTGGAAATAACTATGCCCAAAGTCCGATGAAAATAACTGTTGAAGATGTCTTAAAATCAAGGTACATTTCGCATCCTTTTAAAAAATTGGACTGTTGCTTGTACAGTGAAGGATCTGCAGCGATGATTTTAGCATCTGAAGAAAAAGCGAAAAAAATCAGTAAAAATAGTGGTAAAGAACCCATTTGGATTACTGGAGTCGGTGCAGGAAATGATTCAAATTTTGGTGGTTTGAGAGAGAACCTATGGTCTTTGACCTCGAACGTATATGCGAGCAAACAATGTTATCAAATGGCTGGGATTATAGATCCTTTGAAAGAAATTGATGTTGCTGAGCTTCATGATGCATTCACGGGACAAGAAATCATAAGTTATGAAGACTGCGGATTCGCAAAACACGGCGAAGGATATAAATTGATTGATGAGGGTGTAGTGCTACAGGGAGGAGAAATGCCTGTTAATCTATCAGGTGGATTAATCGGAACAGGACACGCTGTAGGGGCAACGGGTATTTATCAAGGAAGCGAAGTAATCCGTCAATTAAGAGGAGAAGCGTTACGACAAGTTCCTGACGCAGAAGTTGGTTTCTTACATAGTGTAGGTGGACCAGTTACTGCTTACTGTGCTTGTATTACCTTTGGGAGGTAGTTTTATGAATCAAGGTGAAGAAAAGGATTTTTTGGAATATCCTGACGAATTATCAATCCACTACATCTATTCAGTCGGCGAATTAACGAAGTTCTTCAGAGAAGTTAAAGAAAATGGAAGATTGTTTGGAACTAAATGCACTAAATGCGGTTTTGTATATTTACCCCCACGAATGGATTGCTCGAAATGCTACGTGCCAACGGAATGGATTCCTCTTTCTGGTAAAGGAGAGATCACGGCGGCAACAATATGCACGTTTGGCGTTTCCAAATTCACGGGTAAGCTTCCAATTGTCATTGCATTTATGAAATTGGACGGAACTGATATGGCAATTCGCCATACGATCGTCATGGATGACGAAGAAATCACGATAGATAAGTTAAAGAAAGGAACACGTGTGAAAGTTCAGTTCATTTCAAAAGCCAAGCGAGAAGGGAAGATCACTGATTTTTACTTCGTACTCGATAAAGATTGAAAGGAGAATAAATGCATGCAAGAAGAAATGATCTTTACTGGAAAAGAAATCGAATTTCTAAAAGATGCTCGAAAATTCGCAGAGGCTGAAGTCGCTCCATATGCAAAACAAATTGAAGATGAAGATAACATTCCAGATTTCATTTATAAAAAGTTAGCAAAAAATGGTTATTTTGGTTTGAGCTTCCCAAAGGAATATGGTGGGCAGGGGCTCGGCACGGTGTACCATTGCATTGTGGTCGAGCAACTCGCGCAGGCGAGTGGCTGCGTCTCCATGTCAAGGAACTCAACGGTGTATTCTGGAACTCCAATCAATCTCTTTGGGACTCCAGAACAAAAAGAGCAATTTTTAAGACCTTTAGCTGAAGGAAAATCATTGGGGGCAATTTGCATCACGGAACCCAAAGTAGGGAGTGATACAGCGAGCATGGAAACCACTGCTGAGCTCGACAAGGACGAGTGGGTCATCAACGGGGAAAAACGGTTCATCACAAATGGGGGCTATGGGCAACACACGGTATATTGTATAACAAATAAGAATGTCAATCCTCGCCAAGGAATGAGTTGCATAATCGTGCCTCGGGAAGCCAAAGGGCTCACTATCATTAAGAAACATCCGCTTTTAGGAATGAGAGGCGTCAAGAATTCATATCTAAAGTTCGAGGACGTGAGGGTGCCAAAGGAGAACTTGATAGGTCATGAAGGTGAGGGTTTCCAGATCCTAATGACTATGTTCACGACAGAACGAGTAACCGCTGGAGCAGAATCAGCAGGGCTTGCACTCGGTGCGATAAAAACGTGCAAAAATTACGCAAAGGAACGAATCCAATTTGGCCGTCCCATCTACAAGTTCCAAGCCGTGCGATTTGACGTAGCAGAGATGCTCACGAAAGTCTTCGCGGCAAGGTTAATGACGTTTAGTGTGGCTCGAAAAATTGATGAGGGAAAAGTTCCATTCATGGAGGCAGCCATGGTAAAACTTTTTGCAAGTGAGTCTGGTTCTGAAATCGTTAATAAGGCAGTTTGTCTACTCGGAGGAGACGGCTATACGAAAGACTATCCGGTGGAACGGTACCTGAGGGACATGAAGCTCATGCAAATAGGGGGAGGCTCCAGCAACATCCAAAGACTGATCATTGCCCGTGAGATCTTTGATAGATAAATTAAAAAAATAAATTAGCTTTGAGAAATCATATCTTCTTATTTTTGTAAATTTATTGTTATTTCTCGCTTGGGTAAATTCATATCAATTACTACAGCATTACTTTGATTTTGGGCGATCGTTGAGCTGAAATAATTTAATGAATTTTGTGGTATAGATTGAAGTGTCTTTTGGATTCGTTCGATTAATTTCCAAGTTAAGGCACCTTGAGTATAATCTACTAATTTGAACTCGGTCAGTTTCATTAACATCACCTATCTAATTTTTAGAATTTATAATCCGTAACTGAAATCAATTCAGTCTATGTTCAACAATTCAAATTTCTACATTAAAACCAGAAGAATATAGAAATAATACGCATATAGGGATCAAAAATGAATCAAAATACCCTTGAAAAATTTTTTATCAAGTTTGGATAACAAACTGTTGAAATCCAATAAAACAGTGAAAATAGCTTTATTTCCGATATTTTTTCTTAAAATCTTTCTGTAATTGAGCTTTTCGCACTTTTTCGGTTTCTTCAAGAATTTGCTCGGCTTTGTGAATCCATGCTTTTAATTGAGGCACTGAAATGGACGTTATAGAGC
>JABXJU010000120.1 GCA_013375405.1 Candidatus Helarchaeota archaeon | reverse complement strand
CCAGACTGGGAGACCTCCGCTCCTTTTTCTTGAATGAGAGAGGGCCGAGACCGGGACTTGAACCCGGGCCAGAGGATCCACAGTCCTCTAGGACTACCACTACCCCATCTCGGCCATTGCTAAAATAGACAACGCAGAAATGGACCGGGCGGGATTTCCGCTCATTTATCAGGAGTTTCGGACCCGCGGCCTCCTCGATGCCAACGAGGTGATCTTCCAGGCTGATCTACCGGCCCATCAATGTAATCTTAGATTAAGTTCGATTAGACCAAGCGAACTTTATTAACTTTCTTGTTTTGCCAACTATATTCTTTAATTTTTTTACTTCTACCAAACCCACACGCGGCGCAGCTTTTATGGCGAACATGGTATGAATGGCGACCACATCGCCTACACCGAATGTGTGTCTTTTTTTGATGCTTTCCAAAAGAAGGAGTTCCTTTACCCATTGTTTCACCATCTTACTATTCAAATTTGAGAGAAATGAAAACACATAATATTTATTCTTTGGACCGTGGGATATGAACACGCGGAGGACTAATTATAATAACATTATCGCCACGAACAATGATAGTTCCAACTTTTAAGACTTCTTGCCCTTCTTGACCCATTCTTACTTCTTCAGCATCTTCTAAAACTAGGTTCATATGCTGATCAAAGCCTCTAAGTTTTCCTCGTAGTTCTCTTCCGCCTTTTAATTTTATAAGTACTCGCATATCTAATGATTTTGACAGTAATTCTAACGGTTTGTTCATTAAAGTCGCCATAATTTTTTCACCATCTCGCTTAAATTTCAACTTTTATATTTTTATCTTTCTATCTTTATTAATCGTGAGTGACGGAATTTTTTAAAATTTTCGTTTTAAAATTTTGAAAATATATAATGGAATAATTAAAGGCATAATTTATTTACCAACAACATTTTTCCCAAATTCCCACCATTTGTCTCCAACATAATGCACGGTTTTTATAGCTTTACCCTTTTTCTCTTTAATTATTTCATTTGCATCCATTAAAGCAAGCCCTATTGCCAAGGGCTTGTCATGTTTTTCATCAACGATAACCACGTAATCATCTTTTTTGATGTCTTCATCAGTAGCGACTATTCCGGGGACCATTACAGCTGCTCCTCGTGCAACATACGGGACTGCCCCGAGATCAACCGTAACTTTTTGGAGTTGAATTAAATTTTTTAATAATATTCTAAGAAAGGGAATAATTCGCTTTTCAATTTCAAAAAAAATTAATTCACCATCGATCAAATAGAGTATTGTTCCATCATCAAGGGTTCCTTTTTCAACTCGGCTACCTTTTCCAAATAAATTATTAGAATTCGGAAAAAATTTCTGCAGGTCGAACTGTAGTTTTTTGATATCTCCCGACTTCATAAAATGGCGGTTTTTAATTTTCAAAATTCGAAAACCCCAATTCTTGGATGAAGGATATTCATGGAATTCTATTTCAATCTAATTGATTCTAAATTTTGAGGGGCTCTAGTTTCAATTCGCAAGAGCTTATGAATGGAACTTGCTAATCCAGTACATTTGGAGTTTTCTCCGTGGCAAGTAATAATTCGTTCAGGTTTGGGTTCGACCTTCCGAATGTAATTAATTATTTGTTGACGGGATGAATGGCCCGAAAAGCCCTCATTTGTGATGATATTCATCTTCACATGGACGGCTTCAGTCCGATTATGATTAACCCTCATTGGAATTTCCCGCCAACCCTTCTGAATTCGTCTCCCTAAAGTTCCCTCAACTTGATAAGATACAAATATTAGGGAATTCTCTACGCCACGCGCTAACCGCCGAAAATATTCCACAGAAGGGCCTCCATTTAGCATCCCAGAAGTAGCCATGATAATACATGGGTCTCCTTCAATAATATCTGAACGGACTGAAACATTATCAACCTGAACAAAATATTCAGAGAGAAATGGGTTCATCCCTTGATGAAAAATCATTTCGCGTAAATCTCGCGAAAGATATTCAGGATGTGTAGTATGAATTGCTGTAGCTTCTGAAATCAGTCCATCAATATATACAGGGACTTCATCAATTAATCCTCTCCGCATATATTCTTCTATAACTATTAATAGTTCTTGAGCCCTACCAACTGCAAGAACTGGAATTAAAACTTTACCATTTTCCCTTAATGTTCTATTAATAACGTTAACAAGTATTTTTTCGGACTCTCTACGTGCTGGCATAGTATCCTTTGCTGCGCCATACGTGCTCTCAAGTATTAACGTCTCTAATCTCGGAAATGATGTGGTAGCAGGCTCTAAAAGTCGTGTTTTTGCATATTTAAAATCACCGGTAAATGCTAGATTGTATAATCCATCTCCAATATGAAGGTGAACAATCGATGAGCCTAAGATGTGTCCTGCATTATGTAAAGTCAATCGAATGTCTGGAGCAATGTCGGTCACTTCACCATAACTGAGGGGGACATTATGTAAAACCGCTTTTTTAACATCTTTTTGACTGTAGGGTAGTAATCTGCCCTCTCTCTCACTTACATCAAGATAATCTAGTTGAAGTAAAGTCATCAAATTACGCGTGGGCTTAGTGCAATAAATAGGACCACCATAACCGTATTTGAAAAGAAAGGGAACGAGGCCTTGGTGATCTAAATGTGCATGTGATATAATAACAGCATCTAAATCTTCAATATTGAAATCATTGATATTTAAATAAGGATAAACATTTGAGGTTGAGGAGGTCCCTACATTAATTCCACAATCTAAAATAACGTTGCTTTTTGGAGTTTGGATCAGGATACAGGATCGTCCTACTTCTCTAAAGCCTCCTAAGGCTGTCAATCTGATATATTCATCCTTCAAAAAAATCGGACGATGGATACGCATGCCAATTTTCTTCAATATCTTTTTTCTTTGTTCACTATCTTGTTTTATGGCATGTCTTAATTTTAACACCATGTCGGAGGTTAATGGCGGAGTTCGAATCACAGACGGACGCCAAAGTACGCTCTGAGTAATTTGTTTTAAAGTTAAACCGCCGCGTCCAATGACTAATCCTGGTTTTTTTGCTTCAATAATAACTTCACCAACATTCGGATCAAATGAAATAGCTGTAATACCCGCTTCTTCGGGACATAATTCCATAATAATTTTTTTCGTCTCTTCTTGGGGAAGTCGAACTGAAGGATCCGATCTAATAACTAATCTTTTACGCATTTTTTTTGCAATCTCTTTTACGATATCTCGGGATTCCAACAAAATTTTAGGATTTTTAGAATATAACGCGATCTCTGGGCCTTCAAATTCAATAGCTGTTATATTTACGTTTTCTGGGAGATTTTGGATAATAAGATTCTTAAGATCTGAAAGTACACTTTCAATTAACATAGTTCTACCTCAATTTTACCTGTTACCAACTGCGAATTTTCATCTATCAGATGAATTATAATTGAAAGAAATTAATGAGACTCATAATTCTTTTCCAATTTTCTTTAGCTCGGTGACAATTACCTGATCACTTATTTCATTATATCCCTTTTCCTTATCAACAAAAACGACATCAATCCCATTTCCAGATCCGATATCACGTTCAATTGCAGTACGTACTGCATGAATTGCGATTGGGATTGCTTGTTTGATGGTAATCTTTTCAAAATAGGCATCCTCAAGTACACCTAAAGCGATGGGTGTTCCAGATCCAGTTGCAGCGACTGTATATTCTTCAATTAAAGATCCCACTGCATCTAAAGTATAGATATGAGGTCCCGATTTATCGACACCTCCGATGATTGTTTGAGTTAAGAAGGGAAACCATCTTCTATTAAAAAGGTAGTATGCATATAATGTTGCTGCGGCTTTGATTGGGATTGGTTTTAAATGGGATAATTTATATAAATTGCACTCCGCAATCAAGTAATCAATTAAATTCTGGGCATCCGCAACAACTCCTGCTATGGTTGTTGCAACGTGATCTGCCAGCCTATATATCTTCTTTGTATGTTTATGAGCTACATAGTAACCCGCTACTGCCCGATGATCTGTAGCAAGTACTACTCCATCAACACACATTATTCCTAATGTCGTGGTTCCTGTATGAAGAACTTGTTCTTGCTCAAAATTTTTGGGAAATGTCATTTTTTTATCACTTTAAGGTTGTAAAATAAGTAAATATGATTGATTGAGATTTAACTTATTTAAAATTAATCCATTGAATGAACTAGATTCATACTATATAAAATGATTCTATTTTGGATTAGAATTTGATAATAGTTTAATTTGTCCTTCTATTTTAAAAAATTAAAAATTCAAAGGAATTTTAACTAACTACTGAATCAATTTATACGATATCATTCAACAAAATTATAATTTCGAGTATGTGAAGATGGATAAAATTCTGACGTTAATTGGCGTTAAATTGGCAAGGATAAATCGGAAATTTGTTTTTATAGGGGCAGTTCAGGAATGCGAAAATTGTGATTCTTCTTTAAAGTCCGTCTGTATTGGGAATCTAGAAAAAGGATGTATATACGAAATTATTGAGGATAGAAAAATCATTCATACTTGTCCAGTTCATCAAGATGGGGTTACCGTCATTGAAGTCCGAAAAGCTCCAATAAAAACCGCATTAGATGCTAAATCAACCTATGAAGGTGCAACTATTTCATTTCACTTCCCCGATTGTAATGAAATTACTTGTAGAAATTATAAATATTGTAAGCCGATAGGGATTCAAAAGGACGCAAAGTATAAAATTGTAAAGATATTAGAAAATATACTTGATGAATGTAAAAAAGGAAAAAGACTTAAACTTGTTGAATTTAAAAATAGCAGTTCATGAAATTTGAAACAATTTTTCTGCGTTAATGTGAGAAATTCTCTCTATTAATTGTTCGTCTATCCCTTCTTTAACCATCAGTTGAATAATTTTGGGTACTATGTATTTATGGGCAATATCAATCCCTAAATCACTATTAAGAATGAATCGATTCGTTTGATCTCCATATTCATCAATGATTTGTCGAAACTTTTCAATAGTTAATTTTCCCAATTGGACGGTCAAACCTAAATATAAGTTCGTATTTAATGCCAAATCAATATTTTCTAGAGAGATATGATCGATAATTCCATTTGTAGTATTGATAGTTTCTAAGATCTCTATTAACTTTTTTGTGATTTCCCGTTTGTTTTTTCCGGGTGTATGAAGAATCACTGGAAAATCATTCTTTTTCTTAGCTATGAGCAATTGTTTCTCGAGTACTTCTATTTCTTCCTTGGTCCCTTTCTCTAATCCTATTTCTCCAAGAGCAACTACATTTGTTTCCATACTATCTTCAATAACGTTGTAAATTTTCTGGTTCAAATTCTGTGGAATACTGCGAGGATGAATACCAATTCCACAAAAGCAGGAAATTCCCACTCTTTGAAGCCGTTTTGTCTCCCGTTCAATCATCCACCTGAATAGATCCTCCAATGTCTCAGAATACTTGGGGGTTACAGGATAGAATGCCACTGAAATTATAGATTCTACCCCCTTTAATCGATAATCTTCAAAAAATTGAGATGGGCGAAAAATTGTATGCATATGCGTATCTATAATCTTCAACTTATTTCACACCTATTTTCAGTAGAGAATTTTATTATTCCACTTTTTTCAATGATTGTTCCGCATTATGAATCAAAGAAGATATTACAACTAATGTATTCAACGGCTCAGAATAAATAGATAGTTTCATATCAGCTAATTTATAAATCTTTTGAGAAAAATCACCATGTGGGAAACCACCGATTAAAGCCACAACTTTATTATTTTCTGAAAAAATCTTCTGGAGTTTTATATCATTTGTAGGGAGTCCATTCTCAGTAAAAAGTACCACAAGATTTGGATCCAATTTATGAAGAAATTCCTCTAATGATTGAGAGGACATGGAAATTAAGATTTGTTCAGAATTAGGGGGAATTTTTTTAATATCAAATAATTGCTCCATTAATCCTACAAACCGGTTATAATTACGGGGGATCCGTACTTCGGGGTTAAATGTAAGAATTTCATCATTTCTGGTATGGACATAAATTTGTAGATATCCCTCTTTATTTAATCGGGATTCCAACGCTAATAAGAGGGAATTATGAATAATATCAGGACGTCCTCTCTTATTTTTTTCTGGTAATTTACCCATTAGGTGATTATGAATGGAAACATCTAAGAGTGTCTTCTCTAAGGGTTTCTTTCTTTTTTCTTGAGCGGTTCTTACTACTTTTTTGTTTTTTGATAAGAAATCGATGCGTTCTAACGCAGATTCAACGAGAATAATGGTAAAGGGTGCAGTTTTGACCATATTTGTCACCCAGAAGATTCCCACCCATTCAGTGAAAACAATTCAACAATTAAAATTAAAGCACTTCATGAATTTTCTTTAGGATTTGTCCATGCATGACAAGCCCTACTAATTTCTCCTCTTTAATAACTGGAAGGCGCTCAACATTTTTAGTGAGCATTAATTCAATAATTTCCTCTAATGTTGTTTCCGGCCTAATTTTTATTGGATTCCTAGTCATCAAGTCTTCTACTTGCAATCCACCCACCGAAATTGAAAAACGAGATAACATAATATCTTTTTGAGTTAAAATCCCTATAAGTTTCTCATTTTCGATAACTGGAAGTCCCCCAATACTATTTCTAACCATAAGCAAATCTGCAGCAGCCACTTTTTCATGGGGATCTATTGTCAATAAATCAGTAACCATAATGTCTTTTGCCTTTATATCCTTTAATTCCATATTCATCCATCTTGCTATAACACATAGTTGAAAATCATATTCATCGTAATTTATGATTTTCTTAGTTTATAACTTATTGTATTTTTTCCAGCATGTATTAAAATTTAAATACAAATTACCTATTAATAATTAAAAATACAAATCATGGGTAGATTCTTCCGGCTATTAATCCTTTATATAATGAAGTAATGCTATTTGAGGACTAAAAAAGAGAACCTTTTTAGGCTAGGGTAGATTAAAGAGATTCTTTCTTTAGGCCAAAGTAGTCTAGCTTGGTATGATTCCGGCTTCGGGACAACTCAAATGGTTGCGAAATAGTCGGAGTTCGTGGGTTCAAATTTCGTTGTGAGATGCGTGCTCCTCGAATGATATTCCCATCCTACCCATTTCCTGCCCACTAAATTCTAATTCTCGGGATATCTTGATGGACATTATTAGACCTGTAACAAACGAACCTGCGTTAATTATAGAACAATCTGCAACTAAACGCCTTATTGTAATTGCAGATTTACATTTAGGAATTGAATTTACTTTGATTGAGAAAGGAATCCAGATTCCTTCTCAAACCCAAACAGAACGACTGATAAATAGACTCATGAGAATAATAAAACAAGTCAAACCAAGTGGTCTAATAATTCTAGGCGACATAAAACATAGTATTCCCATGATTTCTAACATTGAGTGGTATATTGTTCCTACATTCTTTGAAAAATTTACAAACTTGCCAATCCATATTATTCTTGGCAATCATGAATCATCAACTCAAATAGAAGGGCTAACAACGCGGAATATAAAAATCCACCCCGCTCAAGGTTGTCTCATAGAATTAAATAAAAATGATAAAATCATGAAAGTCGCCTTATTTCATGGTCATACATGGCCTAATCCTGAACTTTTTGATGCTGATTTTTTGATTATGGCTCATAACCATCCAGTAATTGAATTCAAAGATGAATTAAATGTGAGAACTTTTGAACCTACTTGGATCCGGGCACGTTGGAATAAATTAAAGATAGCAAGGGCATATTTAAAGTATCGTAATATTAAAAAACCAAAAAATCCTTTAGAAATTCTTCAGGAAAAATATCATATGCTTATAAGGGAAAATCCTGAAATCATTATCATGCCCGCATTTAATGATTTATTAGGAGGTATTCCTTTTAATTCAAAAAAGTCTAAGTTTATTGGTCCTTTAATGAAATCCAATAGTCTAAATATCAACGACGCAGAAGCTATTTTATTAGATGGCACTATCTTGGGTAAAATTAAAGAAATATACGTTGAATAGCAATTGGAGATTTTTCAATAATGAAGAGTGATCTACAAAATATCCTCGAGGAAATCAAAAAAGACAAGAAATTTTCTCCTGAACATTTAAAACATTTCATTGACGAATACGATGATAGATTCTGGAGAGCTTTACGCAACCTCCTAGAGAGCGGTGTGAAAAAATATATTTTCACACCAAGTAATCGAATTGTTTGGATAGTTATCGGTAAAAAAAGAGATTATTTAATCATTTCTAATTTGTATTGCCCATGCGACGATTTTTACGTGAAAGTCGTCATCAAAAAGACCGCCAAAATGTGTTATCATTTACTCTCGAAAATTTTAGCAGATCACTTAGATTATTACGAAGAATTTACTGTAGAAGATGAGCGATATGACGAATTGATGAAGGATTGGAAGCAGTACTAACTTATTTACCCTATGCAATAAACATACCAAAAAAATTAAATTTATAGGTTAATTACCTTAATTTAATCGAAAAACCACTTCTATAGAAATTTAGGTATAAATTAAAAAAGTGAAGAAAGTGCAACTCACCTCAATATTATTGGATCTGCCTCTTGATTCAGAACAATATAATTTACTCTTTTATGGTATGCTTGGTGTTGCGATTTTTACTTTAATTCTTGTAATTATCTATCTAATGGTTGGAGAGGAACGAGAGGAAACAGAAACATAAATGATTCTGCTCTTATTTTTATAAAATATTCGATAGAAAAGACATGATAAAGGATCAGATAGAAATAACCTCAGCTTTTGACTTATTCCTTCCAAAGTTGCGTAAACAAATTAAAAAGTTATTTAAAATCCCCACCCAAATTCAACAAAAAGCGATTAATGAGATCTTAAAAGGTAATAACGTTTTACTAATTGCACCAACTGGAACTGGGAAGACTGAAGCTGGTATTTTTCCTATTTTCAATCAGTTCCTAAAATCCAATGAATTAAAAGGTCAGGGAAAAGGGATTTCAATCCTTTATATAACACCTTTACGTGCATTAAATCGAGATATTTTCCGACGCATTGTAACATTAGGAAAAACACTCGATATCTCAGTCGAAATTAGACATGGGGATACAAAACCCTCCGTCAGACGAAAACAAGCACTTCGTCCACCGGATATGTTGATTAGCACACCTGAAACTCTCCAAGCGATCCTCCCAGGAAAGCGAATTCGCGAACATCTTCGTGCTGTTCAATGGGTAATTGTTGACGAAATTCATGAATTGGTCGATTCGAAACGAGGAATTCAATTAACGCTCGGATTAGAGCGCCTTAGAGAACTTACTGAGCACGATTTTCAAAGGATAGGGCTCTCCGCAACAATAGGAACTCCTAAAATAATCGCAAAATTTTTGCAAGGGTCTAGTTCCCCGGTAAAGATAATTCGTACATCTTTTGAAAAGGAACTGGAAATTGCTGTTGAAAGCCCAATCCCCCAATCAGACCCTAAAACGTTAATGAAAAAACTTATGACAACTCCTGACTCTATAGCGCGAATTCAACGAATTGTTGAACTTGTAAAGGCTCACCAATCTGTCCTTATCTTTGTTAATACACGCGCAACTGCAGAACTTCTTGCGTCTCGAATGAAATTATTTCAACCTCCATTCACCCTCGCGGTTCATCACGGTTCACTTTCAAAAGAGGTTAGAATTGAAAGTGAACAAAAGTTCAAAGAAGATTTAAAATGTATTATCTGTACTTCCAGCTTGGAACTCGGCATTGATATTGGTACAATCGATTATATCATCCAATATGGGAGTCCTCGACAAGTTACACGGTTAACACAACGAGTTGGGCGCTCAGGTCATCAAATTGGGAAAGTTTCTCGAGGTACTATAATCTGCCTTAATGAAATTGATGACATTTGTGAATCAATGGTTATTGCGAAAAATACTATCCTCGGTAATTTAGAACAAATAAAGCTCCATAAAAATGCTCTGGATGCCCTCGCACATCAAATAATTGGAATTTTACTTGATAAAGGAGCATCTTCAATAGAAGAAATTTATACTATTGTAACTCGAGCTTATCCTTACCACAATTTGAAAAAAGCATTATTTATTGAAACATTAGAACAACTTTCACGACAAGAACTAATTTATTTAGAAAGAAATGGTAACATTCATAAAAGACGTGGAAATTGGCTTAATTATTATTCCTTTTTAACAATGATTCCAGATATTCAAAAGTATAAAATCATTGATGTAGCTCGCAATCGCCCAATTGGAACGTTAGATGAAGATTTTGTTTCTGAACATTGTAAAATCAATTCTATTTTCATTATTAAAGGCACTCCTTGGAAAATATTAGCAATTGATGAACAAAAAATTGAAGCTGTTGAAATTCAAGATCCTAAAAGTGGTGTCCCTTCTTGGGTAGGAGAAATAATTCCAGTTCCTTATGCTATTGCTCAGGAAGTAGGTCGAATTCGCGCGGAAATGGAAGCAGCACTAACAAAAAATCAAATCCAACCGCCAATTCTAGATGAATATAATCTTACAGAAGATGCGAAAAAAATCATTATAGATACAATCCAAGCTCACCTCCAAAAACATATACCAATTTCAAATCATAAAACTATCCTCATTGAAGAATTAGAAAAACATATCGTGATTCACGCGTGTTTTGGCACTCTTGTAAATGAAACGCTTAGTAGAATTATTGCTTCACTGCTATCTTCACGAGTCGGGGCGAGTATCGGGGTACGAGTTGATCCTTATCGGATAATTCTCTCACTCCCACGTATAATTAGTCCACTTGAAATTCTTGAACTCTTCTTTAAAATTGATCAAGATCACATCGTAACCATCCTTGATGTCACTTTAAAGAGATCTTCTATGTTCAGATATCGATTTTTTCATATAGCAAAATATTTTGGAATAATTAAGAAAGACGCACGATATAAAGACATCAACATTTCAAGGTTTATTCGAATTTTCAAATATACTCCTGTTTACAAAGAAACCATGCGAACCGTTTTGAACGAAAAATTAGATGTTCAGAAAAGTTTAGATATCTTAAAACAAATAAAAAATAAGGAGATCGAAGTTCAACTACTACAAAAGAAAGATCTAAAACCTTCGCCCCTTGCAATTCCAGCTATGCAATGGGTAGCACCACGTGATCTTATAATTCCTGAACGAAGTCGGTACCAAATTCAACGCGTGGTTCGAGATCGCTTATTAAACCGGCAAATTAAATTAGTCTGTATGTATTGCCGTAAATATTCCTCTTATAAAACCGTCAAATTATTACCCGAGAAACCTGAATGTCCGAAATGTCAATCAAGATTTCTAGCGGTTCTACCTGTAGAGGGCATTAATATCAGGCGTATTTTGAATTTAAAGGATAAGGGGAAAAAATTATCTAAAGAAGATGAACAAATTTTTGAACGCGCCCAAAAAAGCGCAAATCTCGTATTATCCTATGGAAAAAAGGTAATAATTGCATTGGCGGGTTATGGTATCGGTCCAGCTACAGCTACACGACTGCTTTCTGTCCCTTATAAAAATGAGTATGAATTCATTCAAGCTATTATTGACGCAGAAAAACAATTTATTAAGACTCGCCCTTTCTGGAAAGATGAAAAGACTTAAAATCCTACAAAATTTTAAGTTTAAAAGCAGAATCCATCCCCGCTATCTGAGGTACTTTGGATTATTTCGTATCTTGCCTATCCTAACTCTTCTATAATAAAATATGATGCTAGACCCTCTTAACTTATTGTAAAAGATTTGGGCTTTGAAAGGGCTTTCTCTAAATACTTAAAAAAATTACCAGATACAGCTTTAAATTTAGGTGGAATGATAAAATAAAACATATGAATACGAAAAGGGTGAAATTTAATTGAATGAAGAACATGATAGGTTGATTTTAGAGAAATTGAAAATATTAAATGAATATGTTTATAAAGATGGCTTAAAAATCGTAAAGACGAAAAAAGATAAAGTTATAAAAAAAGTTTTCAAGGGATTCCTTTCGAATTTCAAAAAGGCTCAAACATGGGGAATGAAACTGTTGGGTACACCAAACCTAACCTTTTTATGCTTAAATAAATTATATTCGACCCCAGAAAGTAAAGCTAGAGTTAAAGAATTTTGGGAGAAGGAAGATTTTACCACTATATTTTATACACTATATTCAAACATGGATTCCCCGGACTTTCTTAATATACTAGAATCTTTGGAGAGAGAACGCATTAGTAAAAAGGATGTTTTAGACGATTTTCTTGGATACTTTCAAATAATACTATACCTATACTCTGACGATGTCGATTATCTAATTCAACTTTTATCAGAATTATTCAGCACCTTCAAGGAATATTTGCCAGATCTTGTTAAATCTTGTGATTTGACTCTATTATCTCCAAGTGGAAAGGCAAAAATCGAAGATTTTTTAAAAAACACACTTGAATCCAAGAATTATACCACTGTACAGAGAAAATCCATTGAAATATTGTTAAGTCGAATGATTAATAATCAAAGTGAGTTTGAATACCTTAAAAAAAGAAATGAATATCTCCAAAGAAAGTTTGCAGAATCCATAGTGAAATTCCTTGCTGGTTCTAAAAATTTTTAGAACGTGCAGAATCCCGATATCAATTCACCCTTTGATATTCAATCAGAAATAGACAAAATACAATATAATAAAGAGGACAGTCATAAAAATCGGTATTATAACAAAACACCAAAGGC
>JABXJU010000386.1 GCA_013375405.1 Candidatus Helarchaeota archaeon | reverse complement strand
GAGATGTCAAAGCCGTATTAGATCATCTAAATATTTCTAAATTACATCTACTGGGATGCTCTATGGGGGGTATGATTGCTCAGCACTTTGCCCTTACCTATCCCGACATGCTGAACTCCCTAATTCTTTGCTGTACCGCTGCTAACATGACGGTTCCAATTGTCAGCGAGGTAAATCCTGAGCAATTATTTGTTATGACGGAAGTCACACTTGAATCATTAAGAACCGTCCTCTCATTCATCTTTACAAAAAAATACATTGATTGGTTATTTTCAGACGAGGGCCGAGAAGAATTCAATGGATTAATTAAGGAAATGGCTAAATATCCCCCAACTCCTAAAGGAATGAAATATCAATTCAGCGCAATTAGAGAACATAACACTCTCGATCGCTTAAAAGATATCACAATCCCGACTTTGATACTCGTGGGCAAAAAAGATATTTTATTACCTGCCCGCAATTCTAAAATCCTCGCAAAACATATTCCCAATTCTGAGCTCCAGATTCTTGAGGGTGGCCACGGATTCTGGATTGAAAGTGAACAAGCCTTTAATCAGTCGGTATTAGACTTTCTACGTCTGCATAAAATATAAACGATGGACTAATAAAGTATTCAATAAAGCCTTCTACATTTTCTTTTCTTCCTTTATTCCTCATATTTTCCTGAAAATTTCACTCAGAGAAAAATTCACTTTTCATCCCTTATCTTCATCTTTAAATATCAACTGTTTATTATTGGAATTCATATAAAAGGAAGTAGCGAGCAAGATAGTGAAATAATCGAGAATTTGGTACCCACGGGGATAAGATGACATTTATCAATTTTCATGATGACGATAAAGAGGATTCATCACAAAAACACAAACAAGTGAAAATCGAGTTTGGCGTGGAATTTAATGAATACGAGGAAAAGGAAATTAACATAATTAAGGTATATACACTATATGATCCCCCACTAATTCATGATTACAAGAAATTGAGCTGGCGGCGGGCACAATATCGCCCCGAGCGACAGGACGGCAAGGTCTTATATTGGGTATTTGCGGAACGCGTTTTAGATGATGTATTAGCAATTTTGGAGAAACATAACTATTATGTAAAGGATAAAAAATTAGATAAACGCATGAAATTGGCGGCATTGGAAGCAAAAAAAACTTTTATGGATTATGAGGTCGATGATGACAATTTGAAATTAATTAACGAAGCGGCACGCCCCGGCACAAGTCGCTGGGCGGAACGGGTACTTCGGGAACATTATAATTTCCAAAAACTGATGGAACAAAACCCTAATCTGGAAATTAAATTTAATTTTGATAATTCTAGAGAAGTCTCTGTGACCATGAAAGATTTAAATGCTGCCTTTCAAGTGGCTATACCATTGAAATATCCTGATGATATTCCTGTGACGAAATTGGAAGGTGACTGGAAGGATACTAACTTTGCAGATCAAGCTCAAATCACCTATTATAAAAAAATTATGGTGGCATGTTTGGGTGATTTGAAGAAACGCTGGACCTCAAAAATGACGATTGCCCACTTCATTAAATTATTTGTACATTATTTAGCTGCTGCTCAATATAGTGAAACAATATCAAAGGAAGTAGTAGAAGATTAATGGTCTTCTATCATGAAATTAAATAGAGAATTATTTCTTTTATAAAAGCTTTAACATCCTTCATTCTAATGGATTCATTGGCGCCATGAGCATTAGATGAAATGTTTCCAACCCCCCTAATAATGATATTCTTAGAAACCTGATTTACAAACCCCATATCCGTTGAGCCGGCCATTCCTAAATTTCGGATTTTTTCCTGCGGAATCTTATGAACAATACTTATGATTTTACTCATTTTTTTAACAATATCAGAATTTGGATCGGCTTTTAAAGGGGGATAAAGATTACTAATGTCAATCTTAATATCTTTTAAGGCAGTTTGAATCTTTGATTTTTCTATTATATCCAAAATTT
>JABXJU010000385.1 GCA_013375405.1 Candidatus Helarchaeota archaeon | reverse complement strand
ACGGTAAAAGTTGGAGTTTTATACCATCTTTGCAATATTTGATATTGATTATTAGTCGAATCACAGGGTTGAGATGAGTAAATGATCGCGTCGGGTTTTGGTGCCTCGCCTTTTAATATCGCTCCGAGCCAGATTTTCTGTGCATTACATTCGTAGGATGAAATTCCAGCTTCTTCGGCAATATCAATGTATCCTGTTGAAATTGAACCAATATCTACAATAGCCATACCAAGAGTTCCGAGTTCTTGACACATAGGATATATATCAAGCATATGAAACAATTCAGGCGGGAGACAGAAGTTATAAATTGCTGTTTTTTTACCTTGCGCTATAGAAATTTCATGTTGTTTTAAATAATTATGCAATGCTTTCACGAATTGCGTTGTCATCGTTGACCCTTCAGCGAGATCACCATGCCCAAGGGCTTCAAATCGTTTTTTAGTTTCATTGATCATTCCATCAAATAAGGGCTGTGCCTTACCCAACAACTCGGTCATTATAGACCATATAGTTGTTGCACCTGGCTCAATATCTATTTTCGGCTTAATTTTACTCATAATATCACCTTATGTTAATACTTCCATGAATGCTTGCACTCGTGTTTTCAATTGTCCCACACCAGAGAGCATATATTCTCGTTCTAAATTGAGAGTAGGTACCCCTAAATCATCTAGCTCTTGATTGAATAGGTAATTCTCGCCTGCATGAAAATCACACATATAAATTTTCTGAAGAATGACTCCATCCACACTATATTCTTTTATTAATCGTTTCAAGTGGTCAAACCGTGTATTATATCCGGTATTTTCATCAATCATTCGCGGACACGGGATTTTCAGTAAATATCGACGACAAAGTTCTAAATAAGGCTCTCCAGTCTCCTTGACTAATCCGGTAAAATACTTGGTACCATAACAATTAAAATCAGTCACCACCAATCCTCCCAGGTCCTCGATGACTTTAACGTATTCTGGGTTATCCAGTTGTCCCCCAGCGATCATAAGCCGGATACGTCCCCTAATCCCCGACCTATCTTTACATTGTTCCAAAAATTTTTTAAGATACTCGTTATATTGGCTTTTCCTCATTGAAACCGAAGCAAGGTTCGCCTTCAACACCTCTTCCCCGGTGATGACAGGTTCTTCCACTTTACACAAGTCGTATAATTGTTGGGTAAGTATCCGGAATTCATTATAGTCTTTAATTGCACGAGCGAGTTCCGAATCCTCGATTTTTTTATTAAAATGCTCCTCTAAATGATATTTGAAGTTTAAAATCTCTTTATTAAACCATTTAATTGCCTCTTCATCGCTATGATGGGGGATACTTAAGAAATGATAAAATGGTAATTTTATTTTCCAATTCAAATTATCATACATTCGGCGAACGTGGTCGCAGGAATTATAACTGACTATACCTTCTAGAAAATTTATCTTGTTTTCCAGTGCGATATTCAACATGCAACGAGCATAAGTGCAATTTAACCGTGACATGAACGCATCGGCTAGCCCGGTATCTTTTACACCAATCGGTCTTAGTCGTATTGGCATTATATTAAGAGCATCAATCATTTCTTCCGGAATATAGGAACAGGTGTATCCTAAAACTTTGTTTCCTTGCTTTATCCACTCTTTTATCCACCGATTTTGAAGAGTTTGGGCCGCTTCACTAAATATATCTATCATTGACATTGGACTTCCTCTATATTTTTGTTAGGATAAGTATTTTATTATAAATTCGGTTAAATCATAGATTTCAATGTCTAAATTAAATTCTTGTTTCGCGTCTGTAAAATTCCTGTTACAAAATGGGCAAGTTGAAATTAAAATTTCTGCACCGATCTCCTTCGCCTCCAAAATCCGATCCCGCGCCAGTTCAAGCGACCATTCTGAAAATTCGGATTTCACCCCTCCACCTGCGCCACAACAACTCGCATCACGACGATTTTTTTTCATCTCGACAAAATTAATTCCTGGAAATTTCTG
>JABXJU010000119.1 GCA_013375405.1 Candidatus Helarchaeota archaeon | reverse complement strand
TGCTCTTCCGATCTACAACAGTAACTTATTTTATCTATCGAAATGGTCTCGTTATAGCAAATACCACTTTAACCAATTATACAGATTTAAATTTGAGCCCAGGTACATATAATTATTCGATTATACCCATAGATGCTGCTGGGAACATCGGTTCAGCTTCCACGAATCAGACGGCCACTGTTACTGGAGGTGGTCCACCCTCTGGCCCTGATTTCATCCTTATAATTATTTTAATTATAGTGGGTCTTGCCGTGGTTTCGATTGGTACGATAGCTATTCGGAAACGGAAGCCGAAGCCACGAGCACCGTCACGCCCCCGGCCAACACTAGCGGTTGAAAGACCAGCAGAACCAAAAGATGTAGCAGAAATACGAGCGAAAGATAAATTAAGGCTTGAAGAAGCTTTAAAAGAAAAATCTAAGGAAGCTGCGGAAAAAATGGGCCTAAGATTCTTCATGGTTGAGGAAAAAACGCTCGCAGAAGAACCTGAGGTTGCCCTAGAGGTGACGGAAGAACCAACCATCACTCGGGAAGTACCTAAAAAAGAAGCCAAACCCGCAGATGAAGTTGAGAAATTATTGCCAAAAGTAGTTCACTTCACTTTTTACTGCCTTACTTGTGTAAAATGGTTCGGCTTAACAGAATATGCAAAAGTTGACTGTCCTATTTGCAATAAACCTCTTAAGCTCTCGTATTATTGCCCAACGTGCAACCATCGATTCACAGTAAAGGAGCCTGGCGTATTTGTTTGCCCAAGATGTAAATCTACTAACTTAGTTCCTTAACCTTTTTTTATTATATTTTGGATTTTGTCCATAAGATTCACGAACTTTCCAGTAGGTGCGACCTTTTTTACTAATTTTCGGTAATGTTCAATCAAGTTTATCAGATTTTTGACTTTTTCTGTATCTTTTTTAAACGTAATAATTCGGGTGGCATGGACCATCGATTCTAGGACAAGGTTATATCCTCGATTGAGCGGATGAAAAGGGATAGTTGAAAAGTCACAAGCAACGATTTCCCCAAAAAAATTCGAACGCTCTGAATCCTTCTGAACTTCACGAACACGAATTTCGATATGCGCAATGGCTTCTTTTAACCGTGGTGCATCCACATTGGTGGCATTTTCAAAGAGGGTTAATGGTAACTTGGATCTTTTTTTATTAAATGTACTCTCGAAAAAAATCTCTAAATCATAGATGAAATTAATCACAGCACAGCCATATTTTTCAATATTTTTATGAGTCTGTGTCGAGAGAAAGGGTGAAATTACAATATTTTGGTCATCAAGTATTTTAATACCCATAGGGGCGGCATTTGGTGTTTTATCTTTTTTATTATAAGTGGTCACAATAGTTTCATAGATATAATTAGGAGTCAAATTTAATTTTGCTAAGATAGCGATTTTTAACACCCCATACGAACTTTTTATGTTAAAAAGTGTATATGATAATGATTAAATCTTTTTATCAATAGAGCGTGTGAATATGGAAAAGATTGAAGAAATTGCTAAAGGTTATTTTGGAAACGAGGTTACGGATAGGGACCGCGCAGTATTTGAGGGTGCAATTACGTTAGGGGCAATATTTCACCAATTTAATGGAATTCCTATCATAAAATCGGTGGTTCCAATTGTAAAAGAAACTATTGAAAAAACTATGACAATACAACCCTTTATTAAACAAATTAATGTCAAAATTAACGAAAACAATCTTCGTAACTTCGAGCATTCATATGATTATTCTGTTTTATCGGGTGATAAACTCGAATTAGAAGTTATTTCCCAATATGGAAATTATCAAGTTTATTTAGGCATGAAATATGTAGAGGAACTAGAATTTCCTCTGATGTTTATTAAAAAAATTAAAAAATTATGAAAGATCTTGTTTGGAACTTATAATTCGTTGAGTTCCCGAAAAATATTATTTTGGTGAAGCGCTTCGTAGATCTTTACAGATAAATCAAAGATTTTATTATATTTTTCTTGATTTGCGGACTCTGGAGTTAGAGTTTCCCTGATCTTTACGAGATTTTCTGCTATTTCCTCATAACTTTTATAAATTTTAGTGCCTTTTAACACTAACATTGCTGTACCGAGGGCAGTAGCTTCTTCTGTTGAACTAAGTAAGACCTTAGTTCCATATACATCTGCTTGTATTTGATTGAAGATCCTACTTCGTGTCATTCCCCCGGTAACACGCATTTCAGTAGTTTGAATGTTCATATCTCGCATAACCAAGATATTTTTTTTGATTTCAAAGCAAATACTTTCCATAATCGCTCTTATAACATCATTTCGAGTGTGTCCAAGGGCGAGTCCTGCAATAATGCCGCGACTATAGGGATTCCAATGTGGCGCACCTGCACCCGCAAAATGTGGGATAATAATGATTTTATTTGCTCCAGGAGGCGCCTGTGCGGCTTCTTCGTTTAATAACTCATATGGATCTATCCCTTGCTGTTCAGCTTTGAATTTTTCATATTGGCTCATTTGATCTCTAAACCAGCGATAGAGAGATCCTGTTGTAAACATTGATGCCTCCATAATCCACGCTTCTGGAACTGCATGGCAGCTACATAGCACCCTTTTTTGCGAATCTCGGAGTGGTTTATTCAAAAATGCTAAGAGAAAGGTACCAGTCCCAGTCGTACAAGATAACCGTCCTGGACTAACTACTCCTAATCCCAACGCCCCTGCTTGCTGATCTCCAGCCCCACTAATAATAAGAGTTCCCTCTACAAATCCAGTATCTTCAGCCGCCTTTTTCGTCACTTCTCCAATAATATGTCCCGATGGATAGGATTTAGGCATCTTTTCAACAGGAATCTCTAATTTGTCACAAATTTCTCTGCTCCATTCATGCGTTTCAATATCAAATAGCATTGTTCTGGATGCATTGGACCAGTCTGTGATGAATTTACCACTAAATTTCATTTCTATAAAATCATGAACTAGTAAAAACTTATGGGTTCGCGAAAAAATATCGGATTCATGCTGTTTAATAAAAAGAATTTTAGAAGCTGAAAAATATGGATCAATTGTAAGTCCTGTGACTTCATAGATCTTCTCATTTCCAAGAATTTCTTTAATATGCTCACATTCTGGAATAGTTCGTCGATCTTGCCAAACTAATGCTCTTCTCAATGGATTTCCTATCTCATTTACCGGAACAATAGTCTCCCGTTGATTTGTGACACTTATTCCTATAATATCTGACGCATTTATCTGAGTTTTTTGGAGAACATTTTTTGCAGTCTTACAGACAGCCCGCCACCAATCGTCTGCACTTTGCTCTACCCAAGCTGGTTTTGGAAAAAAACTTTCATATTCTTGATAATTTCTGCCTATTTCATTTCCATCTGAATCAAATATCATTGTCCGTAGTCCTGTCGTTCCTGCATCTATTACAACTACTAATTCTTTTCTCATTTGAACGAACCTTCTTATAAAATAACAGTATGAAGTTATATCTATCAATAAATTAAATCAAAAATTCGTTTTCTAAACTTGTAGAATACATTTTTACCCTAAGCTTTTTTATCTTTTTATTAGAATGTGTTAGTATTAGAAGGTGTTTTTCATGGGTTTATGGGATAAAATAAAGGATGAACTGAGTTCTGAATTCTCCTTAATCCAACTTATGGAATTATTAGGAATGGATGAAGAAGACAAGAGAGAAGCGCGGAACATCTTAAACCAATTTAATACTTCTGGAAAAATTGCTCGAATATCTAAAAACATGTATAGAAAACTAAAATAGCCCACTTATTCCTCTGATTTTACGCCTTTTTCCCGCAATGCCTCAAACAAATCTATACCACGTTGGCTTATATTTATAACATTTTTCGTAGGATAATCGGGCTTCATCGATTTTGATTTAATTCGAAGATCATAGTCAAAATTCCAATCAAGCATTAAAATACGATCAAAATCTTTAACAAAAGAATCAAAATAATTGAGATTTCCGTCCCAATCTTCTAGAATATTCCCATATTTCAATTGAAATTCTTCTCTAATTGCTCGTATCTTCCGACGGATTTCTTGATCGTTATCATCACGGTCCACTGCTATTGCTACAATTAAATTGCCGTCCAGTTCATAATAGATGGTTATCTCTCCCATGCTCAACGAATCCAGATTTTGATTGAGCTGTAATGCAAAATTATTTAGTGCAGTTAGAAAGCCGGAAAATAATTGCCTATTCACTCTAAAACCAGTATAATTCCGATCCAAGATACAAACACCGGCTCGATTAATTAACCACACATGATGAATCATTTTATGTTCTCTCCCTGATTTTAGTGAAAATATCGGAAATATCCGTATCTTCCAATCCTTTGATACGTTTTATATACTCTGCTTTATCTACGACTATTCCTGCAGTTATTCTTTGGAACATTCCCTCAACGCGATCTCCAGTTTTTGCACTTGTCTCAACATAGGGATAGTTTAAATCTTTAATAAATTTCTCTGTTTTCGAAAGATCTATCTGTGGTTTTAGATCCATTTTATTACCAACTATTATCAGAGGCGCTTTTTCTCCAATAAACTCCTTGATCTCCTTTATCCAGTTAAATATATAGTATTCTATGTTTTGTTTTCGGCTAACATCGAAAACCAGAATGACTCCATCTGAACCTTGCATATAACGCGCTCGAACTCCCTCCCATTGCTCCTGTCCGCCGAGATCCCAAATCATAAGTCTGATTGGCGCTCCTAATAACTCTAAATCTTTTATCAAGAAATCAGCGCCAATGGTAGATATATAGTGCTCACTAAATGTATGATTAACAAAGCGAAGCACGAGAGATGTCTTCCCTACAGCTTGATCCCCGAGTAGTACCAATTTAAACGTGAATTTAGGTTTACTCATTCACTTTTCAATTCTGAACCCCTCAATAAAAACTTAATTATTTTATCTTTGCTTTTTTTTAAATAGATAAAACATATAAATTTCCACGCTTGATATATTCGTACTAATGAATTGTTTATTGCTGATCTTTCTCGATCAAGATTAAAAAATCAGAGGAAAATTCTCAACTGAGGATAAAACCGACATGACATATTCTATTAAAGTTATATTATCAGGACTTAGTGGCGTTGGAAAAACAACCACATTAAAGGTATTGGTCAAAAATTGTCATCTACTTGGAGAACAACAGCGCATGCCAACAAAGGAAGAGCAGGACGCTTGGAATCTCGCAATGGACCAAATGATTCCTACTTCCATGTATACTAACTTTGGAATCTTGATCGCGACTCCTAATTATCAAACGGAGGAAATTGTTTTTCATCAAGAAGCGGACTACAATCCAAAAGAAAATGATATTATTGTGAATTTATTCGATACATGTGGCCAACAAATTTTTTATCCCTTGCGTCAAGCGACTTCAATCGGAGTGCAAGGAATCCTATTTTTTATTGATAGTGCCCTACTCCAGCTGCACTTAGATTTCGCGAATATTCAAAAAATAATTAATGCATATGAAGAGTTAAAATCCTTCATAGGGAAAGAACTTGAATCAATTCCGAAGGTCTTTCTATGTAATAAACAAGACCTCATTAAGACTGATAAAGGTAAAGCTGGCTTTATTAAAAAGACTATTGCTTTTTATGATACCACCTTTGAAAAATATCCGTTTGTGAATGCCTCTGCAGTAGAGGGTTGGGGAGCGCAAGAAGCATTAAGAGTGTTATTAATCGACCTTGCTAAAAAATTGGGATGGACTAGGAAATAGAGGCGTATTATAATGCCAAAAAAATTTTCTGAACTCTCTTTGGAAAATCAAGAAAAATTTGTCGAATCTTTGATGGAAATCAAAAGTGAATCAGAAAAATTTGTTATTGAAATTGTAAAGGGGGCTAATATGGAACTTGATTCCACAGTTGGCTTCATTAAAAGAATTCTTGAACAACTAGAAACTATTATACTCTCAATATAATCTCTTTTTAGCATATCTAAACTGAAAAAACTGAATTTAATCCAAAATAGGATTATTATATAATGTTTGTTGTGCTCTGGTAGTTCCAAAAATTTCCAATTTCACTACATTTTTCCAGGTTTGGTAGGCATTCCATCCAGTAAGAATTCGATTTAAATTGAGGATGAATGTAATACCGCGACTTCTTATAGCTCTTTTTAAAATTCCAAACTTCCCCCGGCCATAATAATTTACCGCGTAAAAACCGCGAAATAATAAACGTTTTAAAGTTGTAGGCGATAGCTTGTTCGTGCGAATTACCGGATTCAACCAATTATATTTGCTATAATCTTTTGTTAACACTAGATTTTGTTCCTCCATTTCTTTACAGAGAATTGTCCCAGGAAATGGTGTTAGAATTGTAAAACTGGCGAAATCCAAATCCAAATTCTCCGCAACATAACGGATTGTATACAATTCGTCTTGCACCGTAGCATCTAAATTGGCTCCAATAATTGTATTTCCCAAAATTATTATACCCGCGTCATGGAGCGCTTTAATACCCGCCCTCATCTGGTCAAGTGTGGCTCCCTTATTAATACTTTTTAAAGCTTTTTCGGTAACAGCTTCAATCCCAACTAAAACAAGCCAAAATCCTGCTTGTCCCATTAATTTAATAATATGAGGATATTTAGCCATCAAATCTAATCGACCTTGAAAAAAGAATCGTAATTTTTCTGGGAATAGCTTTTTACTTTTGGCCTTAATAATTTCGATGGAGAGCTTTTTTACACGTTTCATATCCACTAAAATATTATCATCAATGAAAAACACATCAGTAACTTTTTTGTTTTTCCCAATTTCAATTAATTCTTCCATTATCGAAGGAACGGATCGATATCGCCACTTTCCACGATAGACAATATGAGTTGAACAGAACTTACACCGATTCATACAGCCCCGCGATGTCTCTATTGAATCCATATTTAAATGAAAAACCCCATAATTTCCATTCTTTGATCTCAAATGGCGTGCGGGAAATTTCAAATCATCGAGATTTTTGATAAACTCTCTATCTGGATTATGAATATAGGTCCCATTATCCCTGTATGATAAACCATTTATTCCAACGGGAGTCCCTTTTTCAATTAATTCTTTAAATGTGAGTTCCCCTTCCCCTCGAACGACAATGTCTGCACCCTTATCCAAGGTATCCTCTACTGCTAAAGTGGGATGCCAACCTCCTAAAACGACAGTCGCTCCGAGGTTCTTAGCGATTTTAGCAACTTTCATCACAGAAACAATTGCACTCGTTACTGGGACTGTCAAACCTACTAAATCAGGGTTAAAATTTTGGATTCGGTTTTTAACCTGCTTGAGACTTAAATCTTCTGCCTTTGCATCGAGTATCTGGATTGTAACTCCTGAAATTTCTTCTACATACGCCGCAATGTACTCTAAAGCGAGTGAAGGAAACGCAGCATCATAAAAATCGTACCCGAGAGTTTTATAATTGTTCTTAACAAGCAATATACGAGAATATCCCATCAATTACACCAAGATTTTTTCTTTTCAAACCATAATTCTTTAATATTGAATCATACAAAATTCTGATTCAATGAATTCAAATACTGAACTAATTGCATTAGCATTAAAATTAATAAAAATATTAATTTATTTATTCTTCCAAGCATTGTTTCTACGAAGAGTATCAAGGAAATGGAGACAGGCAGAACCTGTCACATTAGAATTTTGTACATTTGCGTTTTTTTTCTGTATGATGATAGGATCAGTCAGTGAAATAATTTGGATGGCAGAGCAACCGATCTATTATGAAAGTGAGGGTGCATCACTTATTTATTTTATAGGTTTCATTGCATTGACCTTTCTTTCCCTTGGGATTGAGCGGAGCGCTAAATTAAAAACGAAGGGATTGATTGCGATCATTCCCTTTAGTATGGCAGTTGCCACTTTTTTTGTGGATATTACCACTCCCCCATACTTTTTTATAGCTTTGATTGTTGGTATAATTCCGGCTTTATTCCTCTATCAAGGGTACATTAGTGAAGGCCTGATTAGAAAACAATTTATCTACATAGGAGTGGGATATTTTTTAGTTTTTGCAGGAGAAGCTGTTAATTATAATATCATTAGAACCCATTTAACCTGGCTTGATGCCCTTTTTATTAACTTAACAGGAACTAGTGGTGAATATTTTCCTCCTATTTTGATTTTACTCGGTCTTCTCTGCCTTTTTAATGGATATGTGATAATTGCAAGAAAATTAACATTTTAAAGATAAAAAGAGACTGAATACTAATTCCTTTAGGATTTAATTGGCTGAGCAATTATTTTAATAGACAAATACCCTATATATGTAAGTCAATTTTCAAATTAAATTGAATGAATTTACTGTAATTTTTTGAATTATCGATAAATTTAAAGAAGAATTTTACTAATAAACAAAAAATAGAAAGGATGGCGAATTTAATGCCCATAAAATCTCCAAATATAGATGATGTTTTTGAGAAATGGATCAATAAGACGAGTGCTAAGGAATTAAAGAAAAAATTTGAAGTGAAAGGTGTACCCTTTCAAAAAAATAATATTTCAGCAGCTGAAAGTGTGAACAATGTTGAAAAATTCACCGCATTCTATTTCCAATCTGAAAAAAAAGCTACCGCTCCTACTGGTACTGATGAATACAGGACCGATGTCAAGGGTGTCGGAAAAGTCAAATTCTATGATTTTACTACATCAGTAGATAGTGAGACTTGGAAAGATAAATCAAAGGTACCTCTTTTTGATACATTGAAACCAGTCAATTGCGAAAGATGCAATGGATCTGGTTATATTAATTGTAAGAGATGTAAGGGTGAAAGGCTCATAACTTGTAAGCAATGTAAGGGAAAAGCTACAGTAAGGTGTAAAGATTGCGATGGAACGGGATCAAAAGAAGTAGCAGTCCTCATTTTGAAAAATGGTAAAGAAAAAATCAAGAAAAAAATTAAATTTAACTGCCCTACCTGCTTCGGAACAGGTAAGCTTGAATGTAAAGTATGCGGCGGAACTGGAAAAATTCCTTGTCCAGACTGTAAAGCTAATGCTCGATATCGATGTGACAAATGTAAGGGTTATGGGCACTTTTATAACTATTCAATTGGTTTTGTACCCTTTAAGGCAACATCCGCCTTAATCCCGCATCTATTCTTCAGAACAGACGTTGAAAAGGAATTAGGCTATCGATTATCCAATGCTCTCTCGAAAGTGGAAGGAATACAAATAAGAGATGTTAAAAAATTAAATGAACACGATGTCACAGCTGTTTTAGGATTTGAACTAGATTCTAACATAAAAAAATTAATGCATTCTGCGAAAAAAGATTTCGAACACCTCCAAAAAAGTGAAATGGATAAACCTCATTATCCGATTTACATCTTCCCGGTTCTAGAATTAGATGTCGTGACTCCCAAACATAAGAAATTTAAGCTGTTTTCAATTGGCTCTGAGATGGGATACACGGTCTTAGATCGTGGATTTAAGTAGGTTGTCGTGAACCTTGGCGGATTATGATCTGGAACTCAGCGAACAAATAAAAAAAATGACTCTTAAACTAGGCGCTGATCTAGTAGGAATTGCAGATGCGGAAAAAACAATTGGATCTTCTCAGGGACACGCCAATCCCAATGAAATCGTATCTGATGCAAAGGCCATAATTATTTTAGCATTGAAATACCCGGATAGTGCTGTTGATTGTAAACATGAAGACGATCTCATCCATGCGAATTATGTGAAAGTTCAACACGCCCTGAACGACGAGTTAATGCGAATTGCAGTTCGAATAACTAGATCCCTGGAAAAACTCGGATATGACGCAAGTCCAATTTCTCCAGATATCCCACGTGAGGAAACTCGAAACATTTGGACGGGTGTTCTTTCTCTGAGATACCTCGCTCAACTGGCCGGATTGGGCGATATCGGCTTAAGCAATCTTCTACTTACTCCCAATTGGGGGCCCCGTGTCCAACTCGGTGCCATTCTGACCGATGCACCTTTAAAACCTGATGGTCCTCAATATGCTGATAAGATTTGCAAAAAATGCCAGAAATGCATTGAAGCTTGCCCAACACGAGCGTTCGATCCCGAAAATTACCCGCCTTTTAATTATAATCTCAATAGATGCCTCTGGGCAACTCAAGGATGGGCTCGGCTAACAAAAGTTCAAGAACCCCCACCTGATTGGGTAGGAGCCAAACCAAACGCGAATATTATGATCCCCAAATACGAAGAGAAATATCCACAGATTCGGATTTTTGAAGGTTGGACTAACCGACTCGGGGATTTCCCCCAATGTAATATTTGCATGGCTGTTTGTCCCATTGGAAAAGAAGGATATCAAAAAAGGGTCTCTGGAGAATAGTCATTCCATTCCTTTTTTTTGATTCAATCTGATAATTATATTAAAACATTTTTATTGTAAAACACTCGTTTTATTAGCAAATTTTAGGAAATACAAATCAAATGGGCCATACTATTATATTCGCGAATAAATCCCCAGTTACACATTCGTGAGCACTTAAAAGGCAAATTGTATAAATACTCGATTCATGTTGAAAATCATGGACAATTTTAAAATTCTTAAAATCCCATACTTTTACAGTATTATCATAAGATCCAGAGACGATGTACTTATCATCCGGAGTAATTGCGATAGATCCCACAGATTTGGAATGTCCGGTCAGAGTTTGAATGCATTGCCCTGTCTGTAAGTCCCATATTTTGATAGTATGATCCTTAGAGCCCGAAACAGCTTTTTGGGAATCTGTGGTTACGGCGACAGTCGTTATATAATCAGTATGCCCTTCTAAGGTCTGTATGCACTCTCCATTTTTTAAATTCCAAACCTTTACTGTATTATCTTCAGCACCTGTTATTAGCTGCGTATTATCAGCTGTGATTACCACACTAGCTACACGATCAGAATGGCCGTCTAAGGTTCGAATACACTCCCCTGTTTTCAGATCCCATATTTTTATTGTTTCATCATCGGACCCTGAAACTATATACTTCCCATCAGGTGATATTGCCACAGATCTCACTCGTCTGGTATGTCCTTCTAATGTTTTTAAACACTTAGCGGTCTTAAAATCCCAGACTCTCACTGTGTAATCATAAGAACCAGAAATTATCAATGCACCGTCAGAGCTCACTGTTAAGCTTTCCACTGATCGGACGTGTCCTTCCATTGTGGGGAGTATTTGATTTGCATCAAGACCTTTTAGTGTGCCATCATAGTTGCCCTTGCTTGAATATACCTTTATTGTACCATCATACATACCAGTTACTAAAGCTTCTCCGTCAGGAGTTGCTACCACAGCCCGCGGGACGTGAGGGCGGTCAATTGTTTTTGGACTTTTCAAAATATATAGTTTATCTGAAATCATTCATTCCTCCAAATTATATTTCCATTAAGTTTAAAAATTAAATATCGGTAGCAGCCTCAGGATTCCATCCAGCTAATACTCGGCCTTTCTGTATTCTATTGATCGTTAGCAAGATTTCGGTCCGCGACTTGTACATCTCAGTATCCCACCGATAAGTCACATCGAAGTCTACTAATTCCTCCTCAGAAAATGGTCGCCCGACGGATATCGGTTTATCGAGTATATGCGCATGCATGTTTTTAATATACGTTACTTCTTTCGTTTCTTTATTTAGGATATATCTCCGCCGCGCATCAAACATTAGACCGTCTTCATCCAATCTCAATGCATGCCCATGCACCGTGATTCCTCTGATTGCAGTTCTCGCTGGATCGAATAGTTCTGTTTCCATTAACACCTTAGTAGCTGCCTCAAGGTCTCTCTCTCGCAGTTCCAAGATTTCTCGCCCCGAATAAATAACAGTATCCACTCCTCTAAATCGAGTGAAATAAAATCGTGCCCGTAACCAAGGGGCAAAGGGAGGCCTCCAAAAACTATCAGTAAATTGAACAAAACGAATTCGGTCACCCGCACGGGCTCCTGGAGTGGGTTTTACAATATCTTTAATGGGATCATATTCTTCTATCAATTCATCTAATGGTGGATGAACACTCTTATATAAACTCCCAGGAAGGCGATGTCCGAGGAGTGAAACAATAGAATCATCAGGTAAATCTCGTAATTTGATGAGACGTTTCTCAGGATTTAAAATTTTACGACGACGTTCGGAAACTTTTCCCATTCCGGGATAATATTGCCTTTGATATGTTGTTTCGGTTATAACCTCTTCTTCTTTGACAACTTCTTTTTTCTTTCGTCTTTTTAATTTTGAAAGGTCTATCTCTTCTTCCTCACTTTCATTAAAGTCTTCTACCATCTTATTTAACCTCAAATCTTGTCTTTAATACTTAAGGCTGCTTCCGCTACTTTTCTATGTGGTTCCGTAAACAAAGGAATAGTCTTACGGATCTTAAAATAATTTCCTGACATCATTTTTGGAGAAAAAATTTGGGTTCCTGCATCTAAACACATCGCTGCTGCAACACAGGGGGTCAAAAAGCCACTTGTATGTCTCGTAATGACATGATCCATGGTAAAAGCACCTGGACCTGCGCCCCCATAGATAGAATGTGTATAAAAAGAGAAACCTAAAGCAGTTCCCATCATTCTTCCGGCATCAGGATCGGGTAATCCACCAGATACAAACGAAAGAAGGTCACAATATAATGAAAGGGCAGCGCTAACTCCTTGGGCTGCGCGCGATGCACCAACATTTACGCAGGCTGCAGCCAGCGCACCTGCTACACTATATGCATTCCATAAAGGATAGTCTCTTGTAGAATACATTCGATACCCTGAAGGTTGTA
>JABXJU010000384.1 GCA_013375405.1 Candidatus Helarchaeota archaeon | reverse complement strand
GCATTATTTGGTGACAAAATCTTTATACATGTGCCGATAGAATTAGACGGTAAGATTATAGATTATGCCAAAGAGTTGCACCCCTGGATGGCATTATTAGTTATAGCTTCAGGTATAGCGGTTCTATTGTTTGGATATCTAATCTCCAAAGGTATCGACAAACTTTTTGATACTATAAAACATAGAATTCAGAAAATCAGGAGAGATAAAGCTGCCCACAAGTCGGCCGTGGAGAAAAGCGAAGCCGAAACGGGGACAACGAGTAGAAGTGAGCAAAAAGGAACAGAAAAGGGATTGGGGGCGTTTGATAAGGTTAGACGAACCCAAAAGGAAGAGGAAGAGATTACTGGCGAGTTGCCTTTTCTGGTTCGGGAGGCGCGTAAAAAAATAAAGAGAGATTTCTGGTATGGCGGAATTATTGATAATCTGAGAGTGCGGATGTGGAGGAATCTTCTGAGTTTAGGGAGAAGCCGGAATAAAGATATTGACCTTGACGAAAATGTTATAGGAAACAAAACTGCTGCTACTAAATCAATGTTTCATGAATTTCACCATGCTCTTTTGGAAATTGCACGAGAAAAAGGTTTATTAACCCTTGAAGAAACTGCAGCATATAGATTTGCTGAGGAAGTATGGATAGTGCAGAAAGAATTAGAGTATTTGTTAAGCGATAAATTTACTAATAGGCAGAGAAGGTCTTATCTTAACTACTTAACAAATTCTCCAAACATAAATGATGCTGCATTTCAGAGTTTATACAGGAGATACACCACTCTCAAATCACAAATTGCATCACCAGAGCAATTGACCTTAGCAGTTGCCACCCATGTCAAGAAAGTTCTCAGGAGGGATTTGAAATATGATTATGACGAGGAACTTGACAAATCCCTGACATCTTTAGATTTAAGAAATCCCATGAAAAGGGGTTTCCTGGTTGAACGGGTTGAAGAATTTGAATCTAAGTTTACTGAGGCAATGCTTAAACTAAACGATGTCATTGTTAAGAAAGATAAACCCGGGCCAAAAGCAGAAAAGGTCAGACCAATATCTTTCTCACAAATGAAAAAGACCATTAAAGAACAGAGAAAAATAACTGATAGACTTGAAGGCGCAGTACGAGATTTACATGAATCAGAAACACAAACTATGATTATGGAATTGAAGCATAATTTAAGGACATTCGATGAAAATACAACCCCTCAAGAAGTAATCAATGCTGTATCACCGGTACTCAATAAAACTCATCTAGGCAAACGAATAGAAAAACAGCTAATGAATGCTCATGGAAAAGAAGAGATGCTTAACGCTCTTCTTCCTATCATATATGCCTGCGCCAGAAAACTTGCGGCAAAAAAATTGGAAGGAAAGAGACATTATTTGGTCCAGTTATTGGGCGCGGTTGCCCTTCATCACGGCTTAATTGTTGACCAGCAAACTGGAGAAGGCAAATCTCAGACTGCTTCTCTCCCCGCGATGCTTAATGCATTAGTTAGAAAGGTTCATATTCATACACATTCTCATAAAAAAGCTGTTGATGATGCAAAAGAACTGATGCCGCTTTATATGGCAATGGGATATTCTGTTGGCGTATGTGGGGAAAAGGAAGGTGAATATTATGCGGTAGTTTTTGGAAAAAATAGGGAACCAGTCCTGGTGGGCATTTCGCGTCGTGAATTGTATCAGCAAGATATTGTCTATGCAAAGCACAGCAATAATGAGTTTGATTATTCAAGAGATAGAATCCAAAATGACGCTTTTTTACAGGACCTGCCCAATATAGCTGATACATTTACTCTTGCCGATGAGGTAGATAGTCTTCATATCCATGAAGCACGCACGCCCCACATTACCACAAAGCCAGGAAAATTAAGCAAAAAAGACATAGAAAGAATACACTTAGCTGATGCTATTGTGCGCGAAATTCTAAAGAACACAGAACTTTATGAAGTAGATAAACACCGTTTCACTGCAAGTTTTGCCGAAGAAG
>JABXJU010000383.1 GCA_013375405.1 Candidatus Helarchaeota archaeon | reverse complement strand
TCCGAAGATCCGTCAGCTCATTAAGGACACCCGCGAACTCCTCGCAAAGCCTTAAAAGATTACTTCTGCGGATCATGTTTTTTTTGAAAGGTAAAAAAAGGATTGTATTAAAATGAGACCTATCAAGTACTCTTGTTCGTTTTTTGTTTGAGACGAAAAATTCTTTAATTGACGTATTAGTTTCACTTTGTACGGAATTCAATTGAAAACATGGATATTTTAGTAGAAGCCACCTCGAAAATGGTTGAAATAGTCCGCTTTAATTTTGGGTGAGGATTATGGACAAAAGAATTGTTTTAATTGGAGCTGGGAGCGCGGTATTCGGACCAGTGACAGTGAATGATATAAATTCAAGCAAAGTTTTACCTGGCGCGACAATAGTACTTCATGATATAAATAAAGAAAAATTGGATATGATCTACGCGTTAATTGTAGAGAATAACAAGAAAATCGGGTATAAATTTAAGATAGAACAAACCACGGATAGAGCAAAGGCGCTCAAGGATGCGGATTTTGTAATATGTTCCATTGAAAAAGGGGACAGGTTTAAATTACGTTGGCAAGATAATTCAATCCCGAGGAAATTAGGATCAACAGAAATGATGGCGGAAAACGGTGGTCCAGGAGGGTTTTTTCATTCCGCACGTCAGATACCAGAAATTATTAAAATTGGTAAAGATGTAGAAAAAATCTGTCCTAACGCGTTTTTTATTAATTTTTCAAATCCTGTGTCTCGAATTTGTCTAGCGATTAAAAGAGTTTTTCCTAATTTGAAATTCGTTGGTCTCTGTCACCAAATAGGATTACTTACTCCGCATTTACCAAGAATGTTAAATAAAAATCTAGAGGATTTACAAATAACCACTGGGGGTTTGAATCATTTTGCTTTCCTACTTGGGTTAAAGGATTTGAAAAATGGTAAGGATTTACTACCGGAATTCAATACGAAATGTATGGATTATTTTAAAGACAAATGGGATCGATTCCATTTCGCTGATTTAACCTTTGAAGTTTATAAAAGATTTGGTTACTTTCCTTATGTTGGTGATAATCATCTTTGCGAATACCTTCAGTTCTCATCTGATTACGTTACAATTGAAGATATCCGAGATTGGATTACAAAAATGGAGCAAACCGGGAAAGCGATAAATGGTATGGTCACCTATTATTATAGGAAGCTTCAGAAAGGAAAAAAATTTAAGAGGAGCATGCTTTTTGAATTACCCTCAGGAGAAAGGGCGATTCCTATTATTGAATCAATATTAAAAGATAAGAATTCGTATGAAATAGCGGTGAATATACCCAATGATGGGATAATTACCAATTTGCCTCAAAATTTAGTAATTGAATGTTCAGCTATAGTAAATAAAGATGGTATTCACGGTGTTAAGTTAGGAGAAATTCCAAAGAATATTGCAGTTCTTTTGAGGATTGAGGCATCAATACAAGATCTATGTGTTGAGGCAATCTTAAAAGAATCAAAAGACCTTGCTATTGCGTGTTTAGCCGCTGATGTTAATTGTGGGAGTTTTGAAATGGCTGAGAGTATTTTCAAGAAAATGACAGAGATACAGAAAGAATACTTACCTAATTTTAAATAGATAAATAACAATTTTACGTCAATGGTTATCTAATATTCTTTTTGGGAAGATGTAAATCAGGAATAATGTTGGGATTTCTTGCTTTAATTTCTGGTACAATTCTATGAATGTAGAAGCGTCCTCATGAATCTATTTTTCGAGTTTATCATAAGCTCTAATTTGATACTATTCAGGAAGTTTAAAATCCCCATGATTTTTCTTGGTAAATGAAGGTAGATTTGCTCCCTTAAATGAACCTGTATTTAGAATAAGTTAAAAAATAAAAAGATCATTATTGTAGCTAATTTATAATAAAGATGTAGAGAAAGTGACAGAATAGAAACAAATAGGTAATGAATGTTCAGGAAGGTTTTGAAAATGACTGTAGCAGAGTTATATGAAGAAAGATCG
>JABXJU010000118.1 GCA_013375405.1 Candidatus Helarchaeota archaeon | reverse complement strand
ATCTCCTATTATTTTCGGCGATGGAATGCAGACGCGCGACTTTACATATGTTCAAGACGTGGTGGAAGCTAATTTTCTTGCTGCAACAAAGAAAAGCGCTGTAGGGCAAGTATTTAACATTGGATTTGGTTCCCAAACAACGATAATAGAATTAACACAAAAAATCTTGGAATTGTGTGATAAAACCCATCTTGAAATTTTATTTCAATCCCCTCGCCCCGGAGATGTTTTACATAGCCGCGCTGATATCACACGCGCGAAAGACTTACTTGATTTTAATCCAAAATTTGATTTACATAATGGTTTAATTAAAACGATTAAATGGTTTCAACAATAACGGTCTGATTAAAATGCCAATTATGAATATTCCACCAGATCAAATATCTCAACATTTGAAAAAAGGAAAAATAAAAGTAGCTGTGTTTGGCTTGGGACGAATAGGGCTTCCCACAGCAGTCCATTTTGCAGACTGCGGTGTTATTGTATATGGGGTCGATATCCAAGGATCGGTCATAGAAGCAATACAGCATGGAAAAATACACATTGATGAACCGGGTTTAGACAATCTATTAAAGCAATCTATGGAAAAAAATCGATTTTTTATTACTTCTAATTATGAAGATGCAATGAAAAAAGTAGATGTTTCTATTATTTGTGTCCCTACTCCAGTAACAGGAGATAAAACGCCAGATTATTCCAAAATTATAGAAGTTTGTAATACTGGTCTGAGATATTTGAAAAAAGATGATTTAATTATAGTAGAAAGCACAATCTCTCCAGGAATAATCGAAAACTTAATGGTTCCACTAATTAAAGAAAATACAGGATTTCAAGCTGGAAAGGATTATGGAATTGCTTCTTGTCCTGAACGTGCGAATCCAGGAAGTATTCTATCGAATTTCAAAAAAATTCCTCGAATAATTGGAGGCTATACACCCAAATCTACTGAAATTGCCGCAGCGATTTACCGATATATTACAGATGCGGATTTAATTCTAGTAAGTGATGATAAGACAGCTTGTGCCGTAAAATTAACAGAAAATATTTTTCGAGATGTTAATATCGCCTTATTAAATGAGCTTGCTATTCTTTATGAGAAATTAGGGATCGATATAATGGAGATTATTAAAGCGGCATCAAGTAAATGGAACTTTCAACCTCATTATCCAGGCGCGGGAGTGGGTGGTCCATGCTTACCTGCAAATCCTTATTATCTTATTCAAGAGGCTATAAAGGTCGGATTTGTTCCACACTTAATTCGTATGGCACGTGAAATAAATGACCGTATGCCCCAACACATCATTGACTTAACTCTCAAAGCATTGAACCAAGCTGGGAAATCGGTAAAAAAGGCAAAAATTGCTATATTAGGGGTTACATATAAACCGGAAGTACATGATTTTCAAATATCTCCTGCAATTCCAATAATTCAAACTCTAACTAATCTAGGAGCAAACCTGTCCATATATGACCCCTTAATTCAATCAAACGATATTTCACGATTAGATTTTCTGAACGAGTCAAATTGTGTGGATTCTCTTGAAAAAGCAGTAAAAAATTCCGGTTGTATCATAATTGTAACAGCACATAAAGAATTTAAGCAGTTAAAAATTAAAAACTTGGAAAATACTATGGCTAAACCCCTCATAATAGTTGATGGACGAAATATTTTTGATCTAAAAGAAATACCTGATGGAATAATTTATGTGGGTGTAGGTCGAAAACTTTTATTTTAACTTACTTTTTATTATTTCTATAATATTTTGAGCTGCATTACCTTTTCCATATGGTGACGGTCTTTTCGGTAAATTTTGAATCTTCTCTCTTATTGATCTTATCTTTTCTAATACTTTTTTCGAGTCTGTCCCCGTTACAACTGCAAATCCGCTTTCTACAGCTTCCCTTCTGTCCGTCTTCTCCCTTAGGACAAAAACAAATTTATTAAATACGGGTGCAGTCGCTTCTTCCTGAATACCACCAGAATCTGATAATACATATTTACATTCCCTTAACATCCAAAGTAAATCTAAATAACCCACTGGTGGAATGATTTGGATGTGATCACCCTTGAGGTTAGGAATTAATTCATTCAATTCTAACTGATTTTTCGTATGTGGGTGAATGGGTAAAATGATATTATCAGGAAAATCGACTAAGATCTGTACAATTTCTTGTAATACTTCAGAATCATCTATATTCTCAGTTCGATGTACAGTACAAAGAACAAAATCCTTAAATTTTAAAGATTTTTGAATTGTAGAAGTTTCCTTAGCGAGGGCATAATGTTGCATACATGCATCAATAACGGTATTACCGGTTATAAAGGACTCTCCCCATACATTTTCATTTTGTAATATCTTTAAAGTTTCCTTTGTCGGCGCAAATAAATAATTACTCATATGATCGATAAGCCGGCGATTGTGTTCTTCGGGCATTCGTAAATCATAGGAACGCAGACCCGCCTCGACATGCCCAATAGGTAAATGAAGTTTAACGGCAGCTAATGCCCCTGACAAAGCTGTATTTGTATCACCCTGAACTAATACAATACTTGGATTAATTTCCATCAGAACTTCTTCTATTTTAATTAAAGCTTGTCCTGTTTGTGCCCCATGAGATCCCGAACCAACATTTAATGAATAGTCAGGTTTTCTTATTTTAAGATCTTTAAAAAATTGATTAGATAATTCACTATCATAATGCTGCTCAGTATGAATGATTGAATAATTCAACTTCTCTTTCTCACAATGTCGAATGATTGGAGCCATCTTAATTATTTCTGGTCGAGTGCCTAATATGATTGCTATTTCCATGAATAATTAGCTCCTTAATACAGTTCGCGTTTTGACAAAATGTCGAGACATCATATCTGCCATAAGGCCAAATAGGAGAACTTGAATTCCAGACATCATCATAAGTGCTGAGAGAGTTACTAATCGTTGTCCTGTATCAAATGTACCTAGTACAAAAAATTCATAAGCAATATAAAGCCCAATTAATGTTCCTATAAGCATCATTAAGACACCTATCGTACCGAATAAAGTCATTGGGCGGTAATCTCTATATGCTCGTAACATTGTCATTGCGCTATTTAAGCTGTATTCTGCAGGATTTCGGATTAATCGTGATTCTCCATGTTTTCGCTCATAAAAATTAACTGGAACATCCACAAGATGAAATCCTTCCGCTGAGGCCCGTATAATCATTTCTTGAGTATAACTATAATCTGAAGTAAGAACTATATGTTCAAACACTTCTCGTTTAATAGCTCGGAAACCAGTTTGAGCATCGCTGATGTCCAAGTTCATCAAATTCCGAGTAATTAGAGTAATTATTTTGTTACCAAGTCTTTTTAATCTCGGCATGTGAGCAATGGTCCCCATAAATCTTGAACCTAAAACTAAATCTGCTTTTCCGTCCAATATAGGTTTTAAAACATCTGGGATTTGATCAGCGTCATATTGCCCATCTGCATCAATCGTTAGAATAATATCGGCACCTAATTTCATAGCTTCATTGATCCCATCTCGTACCGTAAGACCTAATCCTCTGTTGACAATATGACTCTTAACAATAGCTTTAGATTCTTTGGCTACTTTTTCAGTTTCATCGGTTGATCCATCATTTATTACGATTACTTGGTCAGAATACTTAAGAGATTTTGAAATTACTTCTGCAATTCCTTCTTCTTCATTGTAAGCAGGAATTACAGTGATTACTTGGGCATCCTCCCTGTCAATCTTGGATGTGCCAACGACTTCTGGTCTTTTTTCTGTTGTTAATATCTTCTTGATAACATGTGCGATTAATAATATCCCACCAGCTAGAAAGGTTATCCATGTGAATTCACCAATTATTCCAATGATTCCCCCTACAGATAAAGGCCAAATAAAGAAATCCAAGAATGACTGTGGATTTAAAATAATAAACTGCACGAACTCATAAATGATAAATCCAAATAGCGCAAAAACTACCACGAAGAAAGATAATGCCATAAGGCTCCAACCCATGTGTAGTAATTTCGGCATTTTTTTCCATCCGTGAGTAATTTATTTAGATTGTTTATTTGCAATTACAAAAAGGTGACCAAGATCTGATCTATTTTTTCTTGTTCTAATAAATTCAATTTCAATCACTTTATTAATGATCCCTTTAGCAAATTTTCTTAATGTTCTCCAAATGAATTGGAGTGGAAAATACAACAAATTAGAAAAGTCTGTATTCCAATGAATAATTTTTAATTTCCAATTCCTTTTAAATAAATTTTTTAAAATATATTGATTATATCCCATTCTTAAATGCTTCCATTTGGAAAATACTAACCATCGATTTAGAAATTTTGGAAAAATTTTTTCTTTATCATGTGGAACTGAGAAAATAAATAATCCATTCTTTGTTAATTTATTTTCTACTTGGTTAATCATTTGAAAATCATTTTCTATATGTTCTAAAACATCAAAAGCGGTAATAATATTAAAAGAACCTTCTTTAAATGGTAAATGCTCCACAACTGCCTTTATTATATGAAAGTCTTGTTGTTTTTTTGTTTCAATATCTATACCAATTTTATGTTGTGCCTTCATAGCTCGTAAGATAGTTCCATCATGACATCCAAGATCTAACCATTTACTTGATCGATTGATGTAATTATCTAACTTTAATTTTTTGATTATTGCAAAGCGATAATACGTTCCATATCTCAATTATCACTCAAACTCCCTTTATGAAAACTCTTTAAAGATAAAATTTTCTTAAAAAAGAGATTATAAATAATCTTAGCGTCATATTTTTTCGCTAATTCCAGAGAATTCTTGGAAAATTTATCGTAAAGGCTGCTATTATTGTATAATTCAAGAATTAAGTTTGCAAGCTTATCAATATCATATTCTGTGAGCACAAAACCTAAATTATTTTCAGTTATGAGTTTTTGAGCAGACCCTTTAGGTAAGTAAGCTAAAATCGGTTTTCCACAACTAATATATTCAAAAAGTTTAGAAGGGATTGTGCTACGCATCTCAAGTGCATATTTATGTGTGGGGGAAAGGGTTAGATAAAGGATATCAGAATTCATTGTTATTGAATTACTTTTACTTTTATTAACAAAACCAAAAGTTTTTATTAAATTATATTCATCAATTTCTGATATTTTTTTCTTTATCTTGTCAATTAAGGGACCAACAATTTGGAATTTTAAATTAAATTCGCTATTTTCTTTCTTTAGTTTATTTATTGCATTAATGAGTAGTAAAATACCTTCTAAATGATAATCAGTCAGATTTCCTACATAAGAAATCACAAATTCCTGTTTTTGATTGATTTTTATGGATTTAAATTCATTTAAGTCAACATTATTTGGTATTACTACTATATTTTCCGGTGTTAGCTGATGTTTTATAATAAGTAATTTCTTGACTTGTTGAGTTATAACAGAAATCATAGAGGCGTGACTTAAAATTTTCCTTTCAAGATTTAGATAGAATTTTTTGTATTTGGGAGCAGGTAAATCCTTTTCATAACAATCATAAAAAAGATCGTGTAAATCAATAATAAGAGGGGTTTTAGTAATCTTTGATAATATATAAGATGATAACATGGAAGTTAGATTGGGATAAACTCCAAGAATGTAATCAAATCTTGAATTTTTCAAGATTTTTCTACCTTTTTTAATTGAAGGCATTAACCATCCAAAACTATATTCCGGAATAATAAACCTAGGATTAATTTTAAGCCAAGAAATAATCTTATATAAGAAATCAAGTCTAAAGATTCTCATTCTATGGATTTTAATCCGTTGAATTTTTGATAGAAGTGTAGAATCTATCCTTCTGATCCTGAATATGCTTTTTCTAAGACTTTTTGTTGTAAGAACCTCTATTTTCAATTCATCTTCAAGGGATTTACATAACCTCCACATCCTAAGCGAAGCTCCATCTACCATCGGAGGAAAAAAAAATGATACTATTAAAATATTCATCAAGATTAGGAAAATTTATGTTAGCTTATTAAATTTTTTTTGGTTCTATGATTTTTATCTATTTTTTCTTCAATACCTTTTGATATATTTTAATATAATTTTCCACCATTTTTTGTAAAGAAAATAAATTTTTAGCTTCCTTTTTTACATTTTCTCCTATTTTCCGTCGTAAAACGACGTTTTGATAAAAATATTCGATATTATGTACAATTTTTTCAAGGAGTATTGGGGGATAAATGAGCAATCCCGTTTCCTCATGAGATACAGGATCGAATGGACTACCTGATCCGATAACAATAGCTGGAATCCCAGCTGCTTTACTCTCTAACAAAGCAAGAGAGAGTCCTTCCAATTGAGATAATTGGATAAAAATATCTGCCCTTTTAAATAACCGAACTTTTTCTTCCTCAGAAACCCAACCCGGCATAATAATAGATGTCGATAAATTCAATCTATTTATTAGCATTTGTAATTTATTCTTTTCAATACCACTCCCGAGAACAATGATTTTACAATTAGAGATCTTCTCCAATATCGCGGGAACGGCTCGAATTAATATATCAAGATTCTTTCTTCGAACAAGTCGACCTGCAGTTAAAATCATAAAATCATCGGTAGCGATCTTATATTTATCTAATTGAACTGATTTACCAGTAGATTCATACGGTCTTAATGGAATTCCATTTCGTATTACTTTCAATTGCAAATTTCCAAGTCTATTTATTAGATCTTCCTTTAATTTTAGGCTGACTGCCACAACCGTATCAGCCCGCTTAAGTATGAATCGTAAAATTGGATTAAATAGTCGAGGGACCTCATAAAAATCAGCTGGGCCATGTACTGTGATTACCAGTGGTATTCTTAAAAATTTTTTCATTATCAAGCCCGATAATCCAAATGGAAGTATAAATGAGGTATGTATCACATGAAATTGATTTTTTCTATGCAACCTCCATAAGGTCGGAATTGTGCATAAAAAATCAAAAAAAGCCACTAAAATTCTTAAATATTTTGACTTCACAAATCGACCAAAACCATAAAATTTTATTTTATATGGCAAAATATTTGTGAATCTCCAAATTTTAATCCCTTGCAAATTCTCTTCTCTTTGTAAGTCTAAATTTCTTGTTATTATTTGCACTTTATGTCCTTTTATTACCAAATTTTTACATAAATTTAGCGCGAACGTCTCTGCTCCCCCTTTCGCAATCGGAAAAAATCCTGGAATCATATGACAAATCCGCAACTTTTCCACGGTGCATCCCAATCTCTTTTAAATTACTTAAATGAAACCAATAGTTAAGATAGATTTTCCTAAATAATTCTTAAATGCCTATTTAATAAAATAACAAAAATTTTATAAATTAGATTCCGATTAGAATTAACCCGTATATCAAAAAAATTATTTCCTTGTTAAAATTCAAAAAGGATTTTAAAAACAAAAGGAGCAGTATGTCAAATGCAACGTGATAAGATATATGGCTTGATTATCTTCGCCGGTGCGTTATTTATCCTCATTTGGTATACACTTTATGCCCTAGTCTATGCAGGATATAGCCACGGTACTCAACCATTACCAGAATGGTTAGTAACCTTTGTAACGCTTTTCCACCTACTGGACTTCTGGGGATGGGCAGTCATATTACCAATCTGGTTTGCTGCGTTACTGATTCTCATCATCGCAATGTGGATCGGTTGGACGATGTTAACAACTCCACCCCCAGTACCGTTAGAAGAATTAGAAGAACTAGGGCTCGACGAAGAGGAAGAAGCCACAGAAACCTAAAACTTAATTACAGAGGTGCCTTTTTTAAACCTCTGCGCTTTTTTATTTTTTTTCTTCTATTTTTTGTGATTGACTGAGAAAATAAATTATTCTTCCTCCACCCAAAATACTTACTTTAATTGTTGAATCACGAAAATTTTAAATGCCATTTTATCTTTTAGTCATTCTGAAACATATTTTAAGGATTCTATTGCGAATTCCTCATAAATTGTTTGCATTTAACCTATTTACTCAATTGGAGTTGATTATTTGGTTAAAAAATTCACCTTTCGAGGCTATACACTCGAAGAACTACAAAATTTGCCAATGGATGAGTTTATCAAATTGCTCCCCTCCCGACAACGCCGGAGCATGCTTCGAGGACTCCCTCCTAGGCAAAAAAAGTTACTCGAGAATTTACGGCGAGCAAGGCGGGCATTAAAAAAAGGGAAAAAAGTTATAATTCGAACTCACGCCCGGGATATGGTGATAACCCCAGAAATGGTTGGGCTTACAATTGCAACTCACAATGGGAGGATATTCATCGAAGTAGCAATTACTCCCGAACATATCGGACATTACTTAGGGGAGTTCGCTCCCACTCATAAGCGTGTAACCCATGGAAATCCAGGGATTGGAGCAACTCGGTCTTCGCAATATATTCCATTAAAATAGGAGGAAAAGTAGAGAGTGTGTCCAAATTTCGGATATTCCATCACGGGCTTAGATCCTGATAGGACTGCTGTCGCTAGCGGACGTGATCTTCGATGTTCCCCTAAACATGCAAGAGAAGTGTGTAATACTATCAAGGGAATGATGATAGAAGATGCTAAATTATTATTAGATACTGTTATTTTACATAAGCAGGCAATTCCTTTTAAACGGCACAATAAAAAACAGGCACATCGGAAAGGATTAGATAAATTCCGATGGCCCGCAGGACGATATCCCGTGAAGGCGGCACATTCAGTATTAGTTGTACTTGAAAATGCCGAAAACAATGCCGAATTTAAAGGATTAGATTTAGATCGAGTACGAATTATTCATGCCGCAACTTCCCGAGGACGAAAAATAAAAAAATATATACCTCGGGCTTTTGGGCGGTCGACTCCCTACTTTAAAACTCTAACCCATGTTGAAATTGCATTAGAAGAAGAATAATAAAAATATAATAGGAGGTTCTTGCCTGCCGGCAATTGAACATTTTATCACAAAAAAAATAAAAAAAACTGAAGTGGATGAATTTCTTGCACAGGATTTGAAACGCGCAGGATATTTTAAAAACTAGTTGGTTTTAAAACCTGAAATGGTGGAGTCGATATTTTGAAGACTCCACTAGGTACGCGTGTTATTATCCATGCAGCACGACCAGGGATCGTAATAGGACGCCGTGGTAAAAACGTCCAAGAATTAACAGCTACCTTAGAAGAACAATTTGGTGTGGAAAATCCACAAATTGAAGTATCGGAAATAGAAGTCCCTGAATTAAATGCTAGAGTGATGGCTGAACGTTTAGCTTCACGATTAGAGCGTGGAACACATTATAGAAGGGCTGCCTATTCCATCTTACGTAGAATTGCGGCGGCAGGGGCAAAAGGAGTTGAAATTACAATTAGTGGGAAATTAACAAGTCACAGAGCCCGTTATAAAAAGTTTCGGGAAGGATTTGTAGCTAAATGCGGTGAACCTGCTTTTCTTTATGTAGATAAATCGGTTGCTCATGCAATACTAAAGAAAGGTATTATTGGTGTTTCTATATCTATTATGCAGCCCACTTACATGCTCCCAAATGAAATAGAAATAACTACAACTCCTGAAGAATTAGAATCCCAATTATAAGCTAACCTTTGGAGTATGAAAAAATGCCTGGTCTTAAAGCGCAAGATATTCGAGAAATGACGGAACCAGAACGTGATAAAAAGTTACAAGAACTAAGAACTGAGCTTAGTAACCAACGAGCCATCGCAGCTTCAGGTGGAGCTGTTGAAAATACAGGGAAAATAAAAACTCTTCGAAAAGCAATTGCTCGCTTTCTTACTATCATGCGGGAAGAAATTGGATGATAATTACTCCAAAAACACTTATTTATCATTGCCTTATAGGATTAAAAGTAAAAATAGTCAAAAGTTCGAACCCTGAATATCTTAACTTGGCTGGAAAAATAGTTGATGAAACAAAAAACACCTTAATAATTCAGATTAATAAAAAGGAAAAACAAATTCCGAAGCGGGATTCTGTTTTTCAATTTTACCTTTCAGATAATCGCGTTGTCGAAGTTTATGGAAAATTACTTGTAGGTCGCCCAGAAGAAAGAATTAAAAAAAGAATTACGTATAAATGGAATAATTAGAGGATGTTTAGAAATGGTCAGAGATATTGGCTTTGAAGTGGAAGCTCCTCGAAAAGAGTGTGAGGACCCACACTGTCCTTTTCATGGTTCACTTCCATTAAGGGGCAGAATTTTTAATGGGATCGTAATAAAAAAGAAAATGAGTGATGCCTGTGTTGTTCGACGGGATTTTCTACGTTATATCCAAAAATACAACAGGTATGAACGTCGTCATAGTAATATTAATTGTCATATCCCTCCTTGTATCGAAATTAACATAGGTGATGCCGTAAAAATGGCAGAATGTCGCCCAATAAGTAAGACAATATCATTTACTATAGTTGAATTGATTGAAAGTGAATGAAATCTTTCAATTTAGTTAATTATTCTCTTTGAATTGGGAACTAACAAATTCAAAGTTCCTAATTTTTATCATTATGCGAATTTAGATTAAAAATTTAGAAAGAATTAAAAAGATCTGTAGGTTAATTGAATAAAAAGTCTACACAAAGTGGTGCTTATGGGCAAGAGACGTGTCAGAAAAAAAGGCGCACATCTATTACCAAAAATTTCCAGAGGTCTTCCAACAAATGCCAAGATTTTATGCTCGGATAATTCAGGCGGGAAGATCTTAAAAGTCATAGCAGTAATTGGATATAAGGGGCGCTTAAACCGCATACCAAGTGCAGGTGTAGGTTCGATGGTGGTTACTTCCGTAGTAAAAGGAACACCTGAGATGAGACGCCAAATAGTACGCGCCATAATTATTCGCCAACGAAAACCTTATCGCCGAGCTGATGGCAGATGGATACAATTTGAAGATAATGCTGCCGTAATTACTTCTCCGCTGGGTGATCCGAAAGGATCTGAAATTCGGGGTGCAGTAGCAAAAGAAGCTGCTGAACGATGGCCGAGATTAGCAAGTGTAGCAAGTATGGTTGTTTAATTCTATGTAATTTGGGACTGAAAATGCAGACAAATAAAAAAAATAAAACAAAATCTCCGCGGAAACAACGAAAGAGATTCTATAATCAACCAAATCATAAGAGAAATAGATTATTTACTGCTAAACTCCATGATGACATTCAAAGTGAGTATTTTATTAAAAGTTTAACAATTTGTAAAGGCGATACGGTCCTCGTTGTACGAGGGGAATTTAGAGACATGGAAGGAAAAGTTGCCAAAATCGACCGGCAAAAGGCACAGATTTTTATTGAAGGCGCCTCAATTGAAAAAAGCAGTGGAACTACATTCGATATTCCTATACACCCTTCAAATGTTGTACTAACAAAAATTGAGGTTAAGAAGGATAAATGGAGAAAAAAAATTATCGACCGAAAATCAAAAATCATGGAAGAGGATTAAAAAGTGACACGAACAGGTGAAAGAAAGCATCTTAAACGTACCAGCGCTCCCAAATTTTGGTCTATCCACCGAAAAGAAACAAAATTTACTGTTAAACCATCTGCTGGTCCTCATGCAATATCCAATAGTATCCCTCTCTTAGTAGTTATTCGCGATATTCTCCATTTAGCTGAAACAGCACGGGAAGTCAAATATATTTTAAATGCTGGAAATATCAAAGTGGATGGAATAATTCAAAAAAATTTCAAATATCCGGTTGGATTAATGGATGTCCTCGAAATTTCGAAAATAAATCGTTTCTACAGGGTCATTCCAGCCCCAAGAAAAGGATTAATTCTCCATTCTATTGAGGATGACGAAACTGGATATAAACTTTGCCGGATTGAAAATAAATCAGTCAATAAGGGAGGTCATATTCAATTAAACCTGCATGACGGACGTAATATACTTATACGATTAAATGATCCAACAAAAGCTGAGGAAGACATTTATAAAACAAAAGATGTGTTAAAAATTTCGATACCTTCTCAAGAAATTTTAGAACATGTAAAATTTGATGAAAACATCTTCTCAATAGTAATTGCAGGACGAAATCTAGGTCTTACAGGTAAAATAACTAAAATCGAGAAACGATTTGGTCCACATGCTAGTACAGTAAATTTAGAACGAGATGGAAAAACATTCCAAACTGCGTTAGAATATGTATTTCCCATTGGGATAGAAAATTCAATGATTTCATTGCCTGATTAAGGAAGAAACTATCATGGATGAAGAAGTAATCAGTTATTTTAGCTCAGAAGATAAAACTCAGATCCTTGAGATGTGGAAGCGACATACAATGCGCCAACTGAAAATTGCCAAAGTAGTTGTTCATATGGGTGTGGGTGCAAGTGGTGAACGGTTAGAGAAAGGAATTAAAGTCTTGGAAAGTTTAACCAATCAAAAGCCAATTAAATTATTAGCTAGAAAAACAATACGCGATTTTGGTATAAGAAAAGGGGAACCTATCACCGCAAAGGTAACCCTCCGCGGAGAAAAAGCTATCGAATTTTTACAACGCGCATTGACAGTGGTCGAAAATAAAATAAAATATTCGAGTATAGATAATAATGGAAATATTTCCTTTGGAATAACGGAACATATAGAATTACCCGAAACAACTTATGAGCCCTCACTAGGAATCTTTGGTTTAGATGTCTGTATTAATGTGAAACATCCTGGATATCGAATTTCAGAGAGACGTAAGTATAAACGTAAAGTTCCAAAAAAACATCGGGTAAGCAAACTCGAAACAATGATCTTTCTCAATACCCAATTAGGTGTAGAAATAGTTAAAGAGTATGTAATTTCCTATTATTAAATTATTCAATATCATTACATTTCATAGAAAAAATAGAATTAATTAAAATCTAAACAAAAGAAA
>JABXJU010000382.1 GCA_013375405.1 Candidatus Helarchaeota archaeon | reverse complement strand
CCGATCTAACGATACTCAAGAGATTTCTCTTGGCAACACGCAGAATTATGATGGATGCACTGAACCTGGCGACGGGCGCACAGCCTGATAACCTTAGGGCTGGTCTACTCTTCGCAGGGTAGATGGAGGATTGGCATAAAATTTTGGGTTTCTATAAAAAGTACCAGAATTTTATAAATAATTTGAAGGTTGATCCAACAAACGTTCAATCATTTGATAGTAGAATGGCACATTCAGCCGATGCGAAATTCAACTCAAATTATATGTGTTTTATATTTAATTAAAACTCTTTTTGGTCTTTCTCATATTAATGATTTTATTCGCATATATTCAGATCATTATTCCATGAAATCACGAAAAAGAGCCTCTCCTCAGGAGAAGGACCAAAGGAATCTCACTTTTTAGATTATTTGATTGCTACGGCTATAAGCCTCTGTGCCGTGTTATCATAGGGTGTTCCTTCCAAACTACCAAATAATTTAATTGATTGAAAACCAGCTTCCGATAATAACCAAGATAATTCCGTTCCCGAATATAATCTATGAGTAATCTCAAATTCGTGTTTTTCTCCACCTTTGATCATGATCCATCTATTCTTTATTCGTTCCCAACCATTGATAGGCTTTCTCTCCTCTAAGTAAAAAGTACCTTCTTTTTCATACCAATCATGTTCATGATAAATTCGAGGGATTATTTCCTTCCCAATTATATCCATGAGTAATTTTCCGCCTGATTTCAAAGACGAATAAATATTCCTAAGAACCTTTTTATCATCTTCTAGGTTTTCAAAGTAACCAAATGATGTAAAAAGATTAATAATCGCATCAAAAGTTTCTGACCTAGAGAAGGATCTCATATCTTCTTGGATAAACTCTATTTCTAGTTTATCCAGCTTAGCTTGCTTTTGTGCTTCATGTAAATATTTAGTGTTCTATCTACAGCTGTGACGGTAAAACCTCTACGTGCTAACTCTAAGGAATGCCTCCCAGGACCACAACACAAATCCAGGACATGCGATGCGGGTTCAATTTCAAGTAAAGCAATGACCTTTTCAACTTCTTCGGGTGCTCTCTTCCAATGTTCTTCTGTAAACAGCTTTGGCGCCATTATTTCCCAAAAATCATCATTTTCATACCAAATTTTCATCAACCATCTACTTTATAAATCAGGTTTGTAATGATAATCATCCCTCCAATTTAAATTAAAAATTTTTAATATGCACACTTTATAATAGGAAATTATCCTCAACATTTAACCTCTTACGCAATTAATCAAAAAGTTTCGAGTCACACAATTCCAATAGGCATTTTATAACGAATATTATTTTACGCGCGCGATAATTATAGCTGATTTTTTTTATACGAATGACTTCCTTAACGCTCTTCTTGACCGATTAATTGACCATTAGATTATTGATATTTGGAAACAACAATTTTCTAAAACCGACCATTCATCAAATTAAAAAGACCAAGTCACCATTGTGAATAATTTAACGACAAAATAACTAAAACTTTAAATAGGGAGTAATGCGTTTTACATCATGATTACTTCATGGATAGTTGAGGATCACAACTCGATTATCCTGAAAATCAATAAAACCTACCACTAAAAAAAAAATATAATAGAAGGGAGAAAATATGGCAAAGAAACGTTATTTCGCTTGGAGTCCTCTTCGGGCGTTAATGGCTAGTCAAGGCGCAAAAATTGTCGCTCGCGAGGCAGTCGGTTATCTTATTGAGTGGCTACAAGAAAAATCTATCGATTTAACAGCGCGTGCCTTAGTACTTGCACGCCATGCTAAACGAAAGAAAATTACTAAAGGCGACATCGCTCTATCGATCAAGGGTTATTAAACTACAAACCCCACCTCATTAATCCTCTTTTTTTTTCTCGTGCAATCGAGAATTGCTTATTCGTTGCTCAATTGGTGATTCTAAAGGAATTCGCGATAAAGATTAACTAATTTCTCACCAAGAACTTGAATATCATATTTATTTACTAA
>JABXJU010000381.1 GCA_013375405.1 Candidatus Helarchaeota archaeon | reverse complement strand
ATTGTTGATTCAACCATTCGCAATGATTCTAAGACTTTTCAATCCTATTCGGATTCCGATCCTTACGCAGTAGGGATAGGTGATCCTACTAATAATTATGGTGTTGAAAGGTATTTTGCTTATGATTCTTCTGAGACTCAATATGGAATTGATGCTGATGATGTATTACTAAATCTAAATGGTTATGTAGAAAATTCTATTGAAATTTTAGAGGTTCGAGGTTATAAGGATTATGATGAGGAGGTTCTTGACTCTGAGACAGATTATGAAATTAATGCTGATGGTTATACTATAACTCTTTATACATCTTTAGATGAAGATTCTGATATAATAATAGTTTATGTTGAGGATGTTGATAGGAACAGGGTGCTGGAATTTTACTTCTCGGAATCACTCGGTTTTGTTCATTCAGCAGAGATTTTTAATACTATTGTATTAGATCATGATTTCTATTTAGGTGAATTCTATTCCAAGTTCAACGAGACTTATACTTTAGTTAGTAATAAGGCAGTGCTTAATATTGGCTATTCCGGTATCAAATTAGACAATATTAAAATTTATAATATAACCGATACATTAGGGCAGGAAATTACAGAACCATATACGCTAGATGTTGTTAACGATAATAAGCAAATTGAGATTGATATTCAATCAACAACGGGAGATGTTGTAATTGAGTATGGAATTACATCTTACAAATTAGATCGAGGTTACCAACAGATTGGATATAACATGACCGATTCTGTTAGAAAATTATCGAAATTCCATAGTTCTCATGCACTTTATAATTACTCTACTGGAACGGTCGCTTTGAATTTACTTGAAGTCCCTGATGATCCCCAAGATCCATTTGAATCCAATAGTCCAAAATTAGTGATTCCTCTCTTAAAAGATAACAAGACTACAATTATCTTTAATTATCTTGCCTTAATGTATGAAACTCAAGTAAGTGGTACATTTTATCTTGATGATTGTGTTCTTGCTAAAGGAATTAATAAGCTAAAGCCTGTATTAGCAACCTTCACATTTACAACAGAGAGTGGTGAATCCTATTTCGATTATGTCACTATAGATCCATCCTCAGGAGAACAAGAATTTGATTTTGAGATTAACTTGCAACCAATCTATGCTGTTGAGGGCTATACTACAATCGACATTACTATTGATTTCTTAAGCTATGGTGATAATCTATATTCCCTTCAATATATCTTATTTGATAAATTTGAGTTAACGGCAGATGATAGAATTTTACAAATCTCTGATAAACCTATGGTTAATAGAACTGGAGGGCTTAAAGTGGAAAGCGTAATTAATACAGCACATTACTCTCAGATCTTTACTGATAGATTAAATGATTCATATGGCATTATTGATGATTCGTGGTTAACCTTATCGGTTGAAGGATTTAGTGATTATGCCGATCTGGTTAGATTATATGAATATAACGATGAACTTGCTTTTGAAGATCTTCCAGATAATATATTTCAATTCCAATGCCTTGAAGATCATGATAGAAGGCTTGTTGATTCATTAGGTATTCATATTAACGCCTACGATCTTGAGATACCAGAATATATTGAAGGAGAAGTGAATCTTTATGCTGGAAAGGGAACCTATACTTATGGCGAAGTATATGAAGAGAAAGAATATGAGATGGGATGGACATCTGATTATGAGGTAGATGTTGATTCCTTTGATCCCGATTCCTTCAATTCACAATTCAGTCTATCTGATTTACCCTTAACTACGCAATATATGTATGTTGTTGGAGAGCTTTATCTACATCATAGGATTGATATATCAGATCCAAGTAATATAATTACTTCAGATCTTCCTGCTAATGTAGAGTTTGCCGTAATTATTCCATCATCCACCACTAGAATTAGCTCTGTTGATGTTAGCTATATTGATAGAATCAGTAAGCCTTGGGATTGGGTTGAGTCTTGGCAAGGATTTGCTTTAACTCAAGAAGATTATGATGAAGTACTTTATAATCCTGATA
>JABXJU010000380.1 GCA_013375405.1 Candidatus Helarchaeota archaeon | reverse complement strand
GATGTATGGGAATTTGGCATGCAATGGGCCCGCCAACTTGCATTTCGAGATCACCCATTAAACCCTCTCGAAACAATCAAAATAAAAAAACAAATGGGAAAGAATTTTGCAAAAATAAATTAACTCTTATTCAAGACGATCCGCTACCAGTTCAACGAGGTCTATTACTTCAATTGGATAGTTATTTGCCTGTTGTGCATCCGAGAGATTTCTTTTACAGAACGGGCACGTAGATACCAAATATTTAACATTTAAGGCTAAGGCCTGTTGAACTCGATTCTGAGCAGCGGAGACTGCAATTTCAGGAAATGCGGATTTTACGCCGCCTCCTGCTCCACAACACATGCTTCCTTCTAAAGTACTTTCCATTTCTACCAATTCGATGCCGGGGATGGCATTTAAGACCTTTCGTGGCGTTTTATAATCCGCCTTTTTTACACTTCTCGTGGTGTGGCAAGGATCATGATAAGTGAGTTTTACAGGAATATTTTTCAATTTTAAACTTCCATCTTTAATTTTTTTATAAATATATTTCGTGAAGGTCATGGATTTGGCCTTTAACTTTCCAATTTTAGGATAATCTGAGGCAAAAGTTCTGAAACAACCTGCACATGAGAAAAGAATTTGTTTAACGCCCAATTCATTTAGTTTTTCGATATTATGCTGGGCTAATTCTGTCGCCTGCTTGATTTGTCCAGTTCGAAATAAGGGGGACCCACAACACCACTCATCGGAGAGAATCGTGAAATCCACACCTAATTTTTTTAGGATTTTAAATGTAGCGAGGGCAAGGTCTTTTTGTCTATATGATGACGTGCACCCAGCAAAATATGCAATTTCAGCGGATTTGGAGAATTCAAAATCTTCTGGGACCCAAGATGTTCGCTGGTCATGTGGTTCGTTATAGGGATTCTTTTTTTCGGTTGTGTATTTCCCAAACATGGTGTGAGCAGCTGGACTTAACTCCCGTACCATTAAATCTTTACGGAAGATCTCGAAAATCCCTACCGTATCAATACTAACAGGACAGTGTGCCTTACAGCTTCCACAGGTTGTACACGTGAAAAAAATTTCAGCTAATCTTGGAGTCATCTCTAGAGTTCCTTCGAGGACTCCTCGCATTAATAACATCTTTCCTTTACCTGTGAAAACTTCAAATCCTGCTGTAGCTTCGCGTATGGGACAGATTCGGAATGTACTATCTCTCGCTCTCACCATTTCACGGCAGTAGCCACACCGAGTGCATTTGTAAATATCTTCTACATGTTTTTTGATCCCGAGTTCCAAGTTCATCCCTCAAGGCAATTTCAATAATCCGGGATTTAAAATACCATTTGGGTCAAGTAGATTTTTCAATTTCTTAATAAAGTTAAAATAAGTGGGGCGATAATGCTCGACTACTTGATCTCCTATGACTTTTCCAAGCCAATAATGGACAGTCCCATATTTTAATTCTTCCTTAATGAAATTCTCCCATAATTCAGTGCCATATTTCAAAGCTTCTGGATCATGAGCTGGGATTTGTATTTGGGGTAAAATATCTATTGTAGAACCTGAGATGAACGTATACCAAACTGTAATAATTTTATGTTTTTCTATCTCTGCCTTATGTTTCTCCCGGTATTTCAAAAATAGGTCATGAACTTTCTTTGATTCAAATATTGGCATTTTATTACATGATGCTCCATAATTTCCCATCATCCCAGCCATTGGGAAGATTTCATAGATCATATCTTCAAAATACATCTTTGCCATTGTAGGAGCTTTTTTAATCCCACTAGTTTCATTGGCAATCTTATCAAAAAGTTCCATTTGGACCTCCAATTCTTTTTCACTATGGGCCTCTATCTTGCCGCGAACAATAAATCTTTCCTCGCCTCCACCCATATCGAATCCAGATTCACTATCTGAGTAATCTATATCAGAAGCTATATGTAACGAAGCCATCTTATGAATGGCTTTCAAAAGCTTGTCCTCATCTTCATAACCATAAACAAAAAAACC
>JABXJU010000117.1 GCA_013375405.1 Candidatus Helarchaeota archaeon | reverse complement strand
AAATCATTCCCATTCATACAAAGGGGACTGAAATCTTTAAAAAACGATACCCAAATGTAATTATCCCCCAAAAAGGTCAAAAAATCGATATTTCCTAAGTCTGTATTCGTAGATTTGAAGGAAAGAAAAATCAAAATTCGTTTTGAACAATCCAAATCTTGAAATGGAATGTAACGTTAGCGAATTGTTAAGTTTGTTAAGTTAATAAAGTTTATAACTTCACTTATTTATTATTCCTATTAATTAATAAATAGAAATCTATCTAATTAATAAAAAGATATTTGAGGAGTGCAGATGGCATTAGAGAAAATTCTGGGAAATCAATTTGAAACCGAAGTTAGAGAAGCATTTAGGAAAATATTAGGCAGAAGTACAACTGATGAATCACTTTTCCAATTAGATGAAGCCCGCTTAAAAACTCTAGTAACGCATTTCAATCCCCATTCTTCTAATAAATTACCCCAGGATTTTATTGTTGCATCCTGCGATGGCAGCGGTATTGAAAATTTGTGTCATTATGAGGACAATCACTTGCAGCTGGTGGATTCGGCATTGGTTGTTTTAGATTCTAATACCAAGGCAAATCAACCAATGAAATTTGTGGATTTGAAATGTCTTTCATCTTTAAATGATGGTTTCCTTCTGAAAGTGTTCTCGTTTAATCATGATGCGCAGGATTTTAGAGAATCATATCTAGATTTTCTAGAATCTCTTTTGTCTGATACAGATTTGCTTGAGGTCTTTTGGAAATATTATTACGATACTCTAATTTGGGAGGGAAATCCTCCTGAAATTTATTCAAAGGATTCACTCGTACAAAACATAGGAGATGAAATAGAGAAGTATCTAATTTTTAGAAGACCTGGTCAATCATACGACATCCATCGCGATTTACGAAATATCATCGAATTAATATTAATTAGAAGAGCCGTTTTGAGCGATTTAAAAATAAAATATGTTATTTTGGATGGATCTCTAACAATTTTAGAACCAATAAGAGGTGTCGAAAAAGGGAAACCTATAGCACGGCCCATGTCAGATTATTTATTAAGGGATATTTGCTATCAAGCGCGGGAAAAAAATATCATTCTCGTAGCAGTTAGTAAAGTCCATACAATTCCAGGCACTTTACAAATTGCAGGATTGGCATCTTCAATGGGAGCGAAGGACCATTGGTTCTGTAGGATTCCTGGGCATAAAGATAAAGATGGAGAATTAAATTTAACTAAACCAAGAAGATATATCCCTCCCGAACTTGCAACCACTTATTTGGCAAGATTTTATCATTTGATGCCCGTCTTCAGGATTGATTTTGATTATTTTTGGTGGAGCCAAAATATTAGGAATGCTGATCCAGCACTTCAGCGTGAGAATGAAATTAAAATTTTTCAAGATTTGGATTTTATGGCACATGAAGCTCGTTATTATGGATATCCTTGTCCTCCTGCGTTTGCACATGATGATTGTGTAATTACCTGGGAGGATCAGTTAATTGCTGCAGATAGAGTGGTTGAAATCGGAAAATCACTCGGATTAAATGAGAGAGCTTTGATTTCGCCACGACGATTTATTTTTAAATGAGGTGATAGAATGAACGAGTTTGGAGAATATTTTGGAATTTTATCAACCGCAGATATTAATAAAATAGAAGTAATAACAAAAAATGATGATATTGCGATTGGTGACATTTTTGCAATCCCTTCTACAAGAGGGAGGGATAGAACTTTCCTTTTTAAATGTACCAATTATTCAAATATTATTAGGAAGCAGAGGGACCTTGGGGGAGTTGCTTCAACATTGGTTGTAAGAAAAGAATCCTATGTCGCCAATTTAGAAGAAGAGAAGATCCTTTCAGTGGAAGGAGTTCTATTAGGTTTTGTTATAGCGGATGAAGATTCAGGCGGATACGTTTTTAAAAAACCACGTAGAGTTCCAGAACATTTCTCTGAAGTCTATCGATTATCATCAGGATCTCCTGAAATGATGGAAACTCTTAGATCAATGTTAGCTTCACAGCTGTATGGAGAACTTAAAATAGGTAACTGGTTGATTGGTGAGGATGCAATTCCTATTGAGATAAATATACCAGTGGAGAAAATTCCGATGCATGTTGGGATTTGGGGAGCTACAGGGTCAGGAAAATCTAATTTAATGCAAGACCTAACAAAATCCTTTATTGATTATAATATTAAGGCTATAAGACGAGAATTAACACGAATTAGTTTATTGACGATTGATCCTCATGATGAATATGCATTGGGGAGTGATACTTATGGAATCTCCAATATTGTTGATCTGATTGATGAGAGTAATGAGAGTTTTAGGAGAGCATTATTTAGTAATTTTTATTATTTAACTCCGATTAGAAGTGCAGCGCCAGAGCGTATTCGGCGCTATGCAAGAGAGATTAGATTTGGAGCGAATGAGGTATTGCCAATTGATATTTTTTCCATCCAAGAATTATCTTCACCGCAAGTCGCTTATTTATCAAGGTTAGCGGGTAACTATCCTGATGATTGGATACATCAAATTGGTGTAGATGATGTAGGTTTTCCACCTAATACTGTAAACGCTGCAGATAGATATTTGAGCTGGTTACAGAGTTCAACCCTCATTGGAGATTCTGATAGATCGATTTTAATAGATATTATTCTGGCATTAGAAAGAGGACAAGTGTTAATTTTTAATTCAAGCTTAATGAGCCAGTTAGAGCAATTTTTATGTGTAACGGTAATAGCAAGGACATTATTTGAAATTAGAAAAGCAGTCAAATCAAGTAATAATTTAGAGATCCTTGAAAGACAATTAGGTTTAAGAACCCTAAATCGGGGGTTTGTCGAAAGATTTATACCGAGAATAAATGAGTTATATGTGAAACCAGGGGGAGGAATAAAGAATATTGAGGAATTAACACCTATTATGATTACTATCGAAGAAGCTCCCTCTTTGTTAACACCCGAAATAATGAGACAATCTGGAAATATATATAAGTCTATTTCGAGACAAGGTCGAAAATTCGGATTAGGATTATGTGTCATAAGTCAGCAGGTTTCAGCAATACATTTTGCCTTACTATCTCAATTAAATACCCAAATTTCACTTGCCTTAGGGAATTCATATGAAATAGATTTGGCGATAAAGAGCTCACCGCGAGATATTTCCGAATTCAAATCAGAATTCAAGGTGTTAAACCGCGGAGAAGGAATATTAAGTACGAGTTATAAAGATTTACCTTTTGTATTTAAAGCTCCTTTATTTGATAACGAGTTTGAAGCCAGCAAAGAATTTTATCGACAATTAACGAATGTAAATATTCCTGGCGAAATCACTGAGACTAGAAGAAGTGAATACTATTAGATGGGGTGGAAATAGTGCGTATTGGTTTATTTTCAGATACTCATTTAGGATGCACCGTGGGAGATACTAGAAGAAATTATACTTATCAATTGGATGAGTTGAGATTAAATTCAATTGAGTATGATTTCGCAAAAGCATTTAATTATGCTGTAAATTACTTTGTAGAAGAAAGAAATGAATTGGATCTGATAATTCATGCAGGAGATTTTTTTCATTTTCCATATAGAGGAACAAAAACTATCTTATCTGAACCATCGAGAGTAATTGGTGGAAGAGGGATTAAAAGATTAAATGAACTCAATATTCCAATCGTTATAATCGATGGAAATCATGGAATTTATAATGTAAAAAAAATATCTACTATTAGGCAATTTCAAATTTTTGAAAACGTCCGGATATTCACTTTTTGGAACGATGCACTAAGCGCAATAGTCAACTCAACTGCAATGATGTTTGAGCAAGAAAATTATTGCATTCATGCATTTCCATATATTAATCCCATTTCTTTACAGATTATGGGGGCTGATCTCCATGATCTCTATAAGGCATGGATAAATCAATATGAAATAAATCATCTGAAGAACTCAGATAAAATCAACATTTGCTTAATTCATGGAATGACAGCAGATGCGACTCTACCCAAAGAATTAAATCCTAACAGGTTTGAATTATTCATTGCGGGGCATAATCACCTCTCTAAAACAGAAAAAAACTATATTGTTCCAGGGTCAACAGAAAAGTGGAAATTCGATTCTATAGATATCGAGGAGAAAAAACAAAAGCGTTTCTTTCATTTCGTTAATATCGAAAAAAACGAGGCGCCAGAAATAGAATCTGTTGAAATACCTACGAGACGGATGATAGTAGAATCAGTAGAAATTGACCTAGATGATACTCATCAAGAAATTTATAATCGAATTCACCAAAAACTCGAAGAACATGAATTAATTGAAAAATTTGATGATGAATCCGCGGCTAGAGTGAAAATAATTCTAACTGGAAATATTGGATATTCTACTTGGTCGGATTTGTCACCAAATTTAACTAAATTATCGAACATGGTTCTTTCCGCCCCAAATTATAATATTATTCAATTTAAAGTTGATAAATCTATAAGGTATAAAAATAAAGCAGAGAAAGATGTTAGCGAACCTGGGCGAGCAGAGATAGTATATTTAATTGAGGACCCTGAAGCTGAATTTTTAAACTTTCTTAAAAAGCTTGAAATTAAAAAATATGAGCCCAAATTGTTGGCACAATTATTCGGCAACGTCATAAAAAAAATGGGGGATATACAATGAATCTCAAGAAATTGCACTCAATAAATTTTAAATCTATAAAGGACCAGATAATTCCCCCAAAAAAATCGGATAAACTTCCCGATGGGCTATATTTAATCCGTGGCAATAATTCAGCAGGAAAATCAGTTTTCATTGAATCTATATTGTGGGGGATTTGGGGAGGAAAAGGTCCTAGGAAATGTGGGATAATTTCCGAAACGCATGATAGAATTCTAAGGCAAACTAGTGCTAAACAACAAAAAAATACTTGCAAGGTAAGTATTGATTTTGAAGTAAATAACCAAATATACAATATTAAGCGCTCCAAAGCTCCTAATAAGACTGCAACGGTGAAATTCGCACGAGTAAAGAAAGATACCAAAAATGGAAAAGATATTTTAAGCGATATCATTATAGACACTGGAAACGTTTGTAAAAAATTGAATGAAATCTTTAATTGTACCGCCGATGAGGTGCAAAAAACCTTCTATGTAAGACAGGGAGAAGTGGATTATTTAGCAACACGATCAGCATCAGAACTTAGGGAACATTTTCAAACTCTTTTTAAATTGCAAGATTTTACTGATGAATTAAAAGCAATACTGGATGATATGATTAATTCCGTCGATGGGAAAATATCTTCCTTAGAAAAAGAGAAGTTAGATATTGAAAGCCAAAAGGAGAAACTCGAATATATCAAAGTTCAAAAAACCAAAAATAATGAAGAATTACAGAAATATAGCGAAAAAATGAAAAATTTGCTGGCGAAATTGGAGAAATATCCTGAAATTTCTGATATCAAACACCTAATTCAAATTAACGACCAAAAACAAAATCTTAAAAATGAAATCTCTATAAAAAATGAAAAATTAACAGGAGAAATCAAAAATAAGAAAGAGATTGAAGCAATAATTGCAAAAAGGGAAACATCAAGAGAACTTATGCTCGCAGATATTAAAAATGATAAAAAGCTGTTGGAGAACTTTCCTGATTTAGAGGATCTTAAACAAATTTCAGAAAAAGTAGGAGCCATAAATACGTTGAATGACGAAATAACCAAAAATATTGAACGGTTCCTTCAAAAGGGAAATGAAATAATGGGTACGACTCTCCCCTCAGATTTAAAATTGTTGAAAAAAACGATTTCAAATCAGAATCGCAACTTAAAAAGCGAACTAAAAAAATTAAATGCTGATTTGGAATCTAAAAATAAAGAAAAATTAAATATTTCCAAAGAAATAAGTAAATTTAATGCATTGAAGAGTGAGTTAGAAAAGAATATCACTCTCTTGAGCGAGAAAAGTGAGTGTCCAACTTGTCTAACCCCTATAGAACACGAAAATCATAAAGATCAAATATTAGATCGAATAGAGAAAAAAATAACCAAATATATAAAAGAGGAAACTGAATTAAAAGATAAAGATGAAGGTATTGAAAAAGAAATTAAAGATTTAAGGGGCAATATTGAACAAATTGATATTGAACAAGATAGCATTGATAAATTATTAAATGATTTAGAAAATATTCTTCGTTTTAATGTTGAAATTACTGAGAAAGAAAAGAAATTGAAGAATTTATTTACAAAATTAAATGTTGAAACTATTGAAGATCTACTCAAGACTCATGATGTTTCAGATCTTGATGAATTGATAAGCAATATTAACCGAACAAAAGAACGCTTACATCAAAATGAAGCCAATTTTGAGATAATTAAAAATGAAATTGCAGATTTCCATACAAAACTAGGGAAAATTAATGAGCAATCTAAAATTATTGCGAAAGAAATCGACGATCTCAATAGAAAAATAGAAAAAATAAAAGAAGTTATAGAAAATATTTACAAAAAAATGGGAATTATTGATTTAGATGACTTTTTAGGGAATTTTAATTCTGCTACTTTAGAAAATTTGAAGGATAAGATTGCTGAATTTCAAATTGAGAAGAAGAGTACCCAAGAAAACATTGATAGACTAAAACTAACTATTAATCAGTTGGATTCTGAAATCAAAGAAATTCAGGAAAAAATAAAATCTTTGTATAATATCAAGAAAGAAATTAAAGAAAAGCAAAAAGAGAGCAACCATCTCAATGCCATCAAAAAACAATATTTAGATAAGTTCATTTCTCAAGAAGTTATCCAAAATAAATTATTTAAATCAGTTAAAAATGAAGTTTCAAGTTACCTTCGGCAATTTTCTGATGACCAGTATGATTTAAAAGAAGTAAGCCCTGCGGGATGGGATAAAAAAGGGATTGAGTTTGTTTTACATGATTATGTTGATGGAATTGATAAAACAACGGATTATTTAAGTGGTGGCGATAAAGCGGTCTTTGGATTAGCATTACGCATTGGCTTATCAAATTTAATGGCAAGGATTAAACCTTTTAAAGCCAGTGAAATTAAACCGATCAATTTTAACATGCTCATCTTGGATGAACCACTCTCCAACATGGACGAAAGAAGAAGAGAAAACGTTATTAAGCATTTAAACAAAGATAAGAATTTTTCTCAGATATTTCTGATAACCCACACACCCGAACTGGACGATGCACACTTTAACCACAGAATTCTGGTCACTAAAACTTCCAAAGAAGGCAGTCAGTACAGTTTAATACCGCGATTATCTACTGCCGATTAAGAATATATTATTCGCCCTTCATTATTTTTGTAATTTTTTCTGTAAGTTTATTAAATATGTCTTCAATTGTTTCAGAGCACTCTTTTGCAAGTTTTTGAATACTCGTTAAATTTCTTTGTACATTACTAATTTTTTCCAATTCCTCTTCCATTTTGTCCATTTCTGTTTGAATATCCTTTATTCTTTGTCTTAATATACTTTCTTCCATCCTTTCTAGTTCCAATTTTTTAAGATATCGAGCAAATTGTCTGGTAATAAAAAATGCCAGTTTTATGCCACTATCAATCCCGCTCGAACCAGAAAAGTGTGATACATTCATAAAAATACCTAATTTGTCTCCTTTTGTTACTATTTTATACTCTCCTATATTTGCTAATCTTGTCCATAAGGATATAAAACATCCTATTTTTACATTTTGAGTGTCCAAATCCCTCCAGAATTTATCTACTTGAGTTGTTGGCACTGTATTTGTATAATTTTTCACTTCAATTAAACAATCTATCATATCAGGATTTTTGGCCTTAATATCTGTAGATTGAGCTACTTGCCTCACGAGAGCAAAAGAAATTTCATTGAATTCATCAACTAAAGTCGTCATGATGAATTCTTCTCCAAGCTCCCCCATTCTTTGGGACTTAGTTATTTTTTTAGCAAAACTAGAGATTGAATTAGTGCATTCCTCTAATTTCCCAACTTGTTCGCCTAATTGTGCCTTAATGGTATCAGGTAATTGCGCCACAATATTGTTTTTTGCTTCTGTCAATGCATCGATTTGAACTTTCAGTTCCAACAATTTCAAATTCATTTTTTGATTAATTACTTCGGGGAGTTCTGTGATTGGTTGTAAATGAGGCCCTAACCATTTTTCTATTGTCTCTTCACTTGTTTGGATGGCTGCATAATTCATAACAGTATCACCCATTAAGATGTATGCTTCCAACTTCTCGGGAATTTTATTGAATGGAATTTTTCGTATTATTATTTTCACACTGGGATTTTTTACATGCCACTTTTTTTCCTCTTCACCTTTTTTCACAATCATTACAATTGAATCATTATCTACTTCACTCATTATAAATCCTCCAAGATTATCTTTTCCTAATAATATCTTTAATGGCTTTTTTAATATTTAAAAGTTGTTAAGTTAATTAAGTTAATAAAATTTATATTTATACGATGTTTATAAGTCAAGAGTATAATTTACATAAAAATGAGGTATTATATTTGAATGAAAAGAAATTAGATCTTTTGAAATGCGAGGAATTCATTAAAAAAGCAGAAGAAATACAAGCAAATTTTCAGTTTAAATCAAGATTGCAGGTAATTGAAAGTGATGTTAAATATTCAACTAAAACTGGGAGACCCTTTTTAGTTTTTCAGCTAAAAGATACCACTGGTCAAGTCACATGCAAGAGATTCATAGACACATATAACAATGAAACATTAGAGGGTTTACAAAAATTATTTGATGTTGGAAATATATTTGAGGTTATAGCTCAATTTGATGTGAAATGGGGATATCAGATAGTTGATCAGAGATTACTGGAGGAAAAAGAATTTGATCTTAATGATTTTGTCCCACCTTCCCCATTGGATGTAAATGCTTTAATAGAATTATTTAATGAGACCATTAACTCCATTAACAATCAATGGCTAAAAAAATTATTAAATGCGATATTTGAGGATGAGACATTAAAAGTTAAATATTTTGAGTGTCCATCTGCCGTAAAGTACCACCATCCATATAAGTTTGGTAATTTAGAACATACAATTGGTATGATAAAAATATTCAATGAACTAAAATCATTTTATAATCAAGATACAATGTTGGATATTGATTTAATCTTAACTTGTATTATTTTACATGATATTGGAAAAATAAAAGAATATTTTCTTAATAATCGCATTCCTAGAAAAGATCAAGTCTATGCATCAATTGGCCATATCATTTTAGGGGATCAATTAGTTGTAAAATGCATTGAAGGGATTAAAGCTTTCCCAAAGGACTTGGAGAATAAAATTCGGCATATGATTCTGAGCCACCATGGAAAAAAAGAATGGGATTCTCCTGTGGAACCAGCTTCTTCTGAAGCGGAACTTTTACATCATTTAGATATGATAGATTCGAGATTTAAGGCAGAATTTCCTAGAAAGCTCTATGAATAAAAATCTCTTTTTTTCTTTTTTTAGGGAAGTACTTTAAAGATTTGAGAGGCTTCTTTCCCATATTCAGTTAAAGTGATTTTTTGATTTCGTTTTGTCTTGGAAACGTGAATATAATCCCACTCGTCTCTCAATGGGAAGATATATTGTTGGTTCATCGCCATATATTCTGCTGATAATTTGTTAGAAGTTTCATGGGGTTCGTATTTTTTTTGGATTACCAAAAGGTTTTTTGCTAATAGTTTTTTCCGAAACTCTTTCTTATAAATTCCTATTTTTCGCTCTACAATAATTTTAAGAGCCTCAATAAGGTTAGGGGGTGGTTTTTTTAATTGAAATAAGGGCGGTTGAAGCGTTTCCATCTTGCCGGAGCTTAAAGCGCGGGTATTTTTGGTAATTTCTTTTTCAGAAATATAATTTTCGCCCTTAACGTAATACGGAAAACAATCCCAAAACCTACAAGCATCCATCCCTGCAATTGCTGTGATCTTCGTGCCAACAGAAATATTTATGAAAATTTTTACCTGTGGATCTTTTTCTCGCTCATCCTTGATAACTTTTGATACATTTTGAATGACAGCTACATAATCGAGAAGGTCAATACCCTTTCGTATGACCTCGATATTATTATCTTTCAGTTGTTTTTCAATGGTTTTACATTCTTCTATAAATTTTTCAGTTTTTTCATCCTGATAAATGAAAAGATATGCGCGATCTGCCTTCATACGAATAATAGGATCTGAAATCCGTTCTATTTCAAACCCCTGAAAGGCGATATGAATTTGATTCATGCTGAATTTTCGAATTTTACTCACCACAATTATGTTTCCAAATAATGAGGATTAAGTTAACTAACTTAATTAAGTTATTAAAGTTTATAAATTTATTTTTAATTATTCTAAATGAAGAAAAAAAAGAGGTTAATTATTCCCAAGAATTTAGTAAATATCCCTCATAATGGCTATATTTTTTCTGTACCGAATTAAAACGCACAATTATCGAATCATTTGGAAGGCTTTCATTGAACATACTACAATTTCTTGATTCATTATCAAAAATTAAAAATTTTTTTTCAGGATATTGATTGATTAAGCGTTTTAATTCTCTTTTTTTATACGAATTATCAGATGTTTTTTCATTTATTTTCATTCGTAAGTAGGTCTGCCTTTTTAAGGAATTTGGCAATCCATATTTTTCCAACATTGCAAATGTACCTTTTCTTATAGTAGATGCAAGGCGGCCCGTTAAATATATGATTGGGATATCTAATTTTATTAATGAATCTAAAAAGGGCTTAATTCCTGGGAAAGGTCTGTCCAGAAACAGAAATTGCTCTGAAAGAAATAATTTAAAAAAAAATTTAATAATTTCAGAACGGTACTCTTGAAAAACGGCATTTTTTTTAATAAGCGGTATAAAATTATAATGCTTTTTCTGTAAAATAGGATTTAAGATTGGTAAATCGTAAATTTTGGGTAGATATTGTTCGTATATAAAGATACGTCGAAAAGAAGTATCGAAAACTGTATCATCTAAATCAAAAATAGCTATATAGTTAGGTTCTGAACGCTTAATTTCGGAATTAATTTGCTGTAATATTTTATTTGAAGTAATTCTTTTGCTTTTAACTTGATTTAGCATTTTATCCCGCGATTATTTGTTTATTTGATCGGTTAATAGGAACGTACCCCAACCCACGCCTTCCTACATTTAGTGATGGGGCGCAATTCACTTCTCGCCTGCTTCTTTTGGTGTTCTATGTAAATCCTTGCCTTAAATTCCTCTAATGATAAGCCCCGCTCCTTAAACTCCTCTTCATGGAGAAGATAATGACAATCTATACAGCAAATATGGATATTTTTGTAATTATTTGTCCCCCCTTTCGATAAGGGGATGACATGGTGCTTTTGACGTTCAGGAGAGCCCACCGGTATGAATTTGTTACACTTGCGGTTCTTTCTAAGGCGATGCTGGCAATATAAAACCTTATTTAACCGCATCATGGTATCCTTACTAAATAACTTCCTTTTTTGCGGGTATTTTTTGGCCTTCAACTTTTTTGGGGTCTTTGTGTGTTTTGAGCACAATTACATCGCCTCACATTAATTTTGAAGAGTAGGACATATAAATGTTATTAACTTAATAGTCTTAATAAGATTTAATAAAAATGGGAGATTATAATAAGTTAAATAAAAAGCAACTACAATACAAATTCGACTCCTTTAAGTGTTAGTTAAATTACAGGTTAAAAGGATTTGAAATTGAAGCGCACCCCGCTCGGTGACCTGGATGCCAAGGCGGTCGAGCTCCTCCATAAGGAAGGTAGAATGAAGGGAATCCATATTCCAAATCATATTTCGGAGAATTAAAAATAATAAATCACATTAAGGGAAGATTTTAATGCCCCAAAAGTTGACAATTGAAGAAATACACGTAAATTATAAACTTTTTATTATTTATTAAGTTAAAATTTGATTTAGGAGAAAATGAAATAGAAATTTTTCCTATAAAGAATTAAATAATATCTTTGCAGAAATCTAATCTCCCAAGACCGCCCTCTTCATAAATTTTTTAAAGTTTTTATCTGTAAGTTCACCTATAAGGACTGGGATTTATAAAATACATCGTGTAATAATAAGTGGTATGGCGTACTATGCCTCATCCGATATGTTTCAATACATTCCAAAATCGATTTGAAAAATTTAGTTGCTCTCAGGCACATCATTCTCCTATTTGAGCGCAGTACGAAGGTGATCTTCACCAAAAACTCCAGCCAACAATCTTTATTTTGTAGGATTTGACGTATGTTGTTCAGGAGTAACTGGCGATATAATCATGCTTGGCACTAGAAAAGCATTAGATTATATCTTAAAAACAGAAAAATGGTTGAAAGTAACTATTTAACAAAAATTTATCTAAAATTCATCTAGTTCTTGCGCTTTGCCCTCCGTCTACTGGAAGTATGACTGATGTAATAAATTTTGCCTCATCAGATGCCAGGAAAAGTGCTGCATAAGCTGTATCCCATGCGTCTCCCATTCCTCCTTTTAAAGGAACTAGTCTATTTCTTAATTTGATAACATCTTTTTTGCGCGCCCCTGTAGTTCTTACGAAACCTTCTATTGCCATGGGGGTATTCATTAGTCCAAGCATGACCGTATTGACGCGGATACCCTGACTGGCATACTCCATAGCTAATTGATGAGTTAAGGAATTAACTCCTGACTTTGAAATCTTATAAGCCACAAATGGCGCAGCACAAACGGACGCAATAGAAGAGATGTTTATTATACAGCCACTTCCCTGTTTCGCCATCACTGGTAACACATATTTACATGTGAGAAACATTCCTTTCAAGTTCACATTAAAAATTTTATCCCATGTTTCTTCACTCAGCTTGACCAATCTCCTATCACC
>JABXJU010000116.1 GCA_013375405.1 Candidatus Helarchaeota archaeon | reverse complement strand
AATAAGTGGTACTCCTTTCCAGATGGGAAAACAAGATGTTTTAGATGAGTACTATATAGATGGAGTGATGTACGAGTATAAAACCATTTTAGCAATTGGAATCCATGAATTCTACTTTAATGCTTCGGATGGAGAACGGAACGTCTCAACATGTATTTTTGCTGGGCCTATTGTAGATCCATTACCTTTAAAGAATAAAACTATTGCATGGATAAGGACTCATGGAGAACTCTCAAATAGTTCTTATACTGATATGCTGAACGATGCAGTCTATATGGGGGCAAAATCTGAAACGTTTCAGGCAGAAATTAACGATACATCACTCCAAGATTTTGGGTTAATTGTGGTTTATGAAGGGGGATCTAGTTGGAGTTCTTCTGAACTAGATTCCTTGGAAAATTGGGTTGCTAATGGTGGATCTCTATTGGTACTTGGTGATGATGCGGATGCCGCCCAGGTGAGCGTTAGTTCTCGGTTCAAAGTTTATTATTCAACAGGTTTTGGTCCATTTGGAAATTCTACTCAAATATATCATCCACATGATACTACAGAAGGTGTGAACGCTATCTACTTCACGTTTCCAGCGAGCTCAATCTCTCCAAATTTTAACGCTTATCTTACGCCGTTAGTCAATGCATCAGATGGGAAATTGATTATTGCAGCATTACAATATGGGTCAGGGAAATTACTATGGGTCGTAGACGATTGCCTCCGAGATTTTTATCTCGATGACGATGATAACAATCTATTTACCAACAATTCATGGATTTGGTTGGGTAATACGACTCTAAATCAAAATCCTCCTATTATCAATAATGTGGGCGTAAATCCAGCAACTGGGAATTCGAGGACGATCTTCAATTTTTATCTTAATTATTCTGATCCTGATGGTAGTGCTCCTACATTTGCAAACATCACGATAAATGGTACATGCTATCAAATGCAAAAACAGAACGCGTTTGATTTTAATTATACCGAAAGCATGATCTATAATTTTTCAATGCAATTCTCCCCGGGTACATATTATTATTACTTCAATGTTTCTGATGGAAAATTCAATGTAAGCTATCCAATTGGTCAATTGCAACTATCTGTTCCTTCAGTTAATCTAGATCCTCCGAGTTTCCTTTTAACCGATGTTGATCCCTATTTGGGATTTGGGAATTCAACGTTATATACCTTTTATATCAATTATCAAGATTTAGACAACACTCCACCAAATTACACTAGAGTGTATATTGATGGTATTCCTTACGAAATGGATAAGCTCGATCCAAACGATAATAGTTACTATGATGGCGTTATTTATCAATATCAAATGATTTTGAGCTTAGGCAGACATAACCATTCATTTCAAGCGTTTGATGGAATTTATACTATCAATGATCCTCCATCCGGATCGCATTTAGGACCAATCATTATGGAAGAAACACCACTACTAGGAATTGACATTGGCTGGGTGGAAACTCATGGTGAGATGAGTTACCTTTCTTACTACATGGATGTTGTTGCCGATGCAATTGACCTGGGAGCGTCATTCAACCGGATCTTTTCAACAATCGATAGTTCATTATTAGATGGTTATGATGTAATTATGGTTGGAGAATGGGGTTCCGGTTGGACAGCGAGTGAATTAAATGCTTTAGAAGAATGGGTAGCAAAAGGAGGAATGGTTATGATATTGGGAAATGATAAGTCACCTTCAATGGTAAGTGTAACAAATAAATTTGATGTTTATTATAAGGATTATACTGGCTCAAGTTGTAATTCATTATTTATATATCAAGGACATAATGTAACGAATGGGCTCAAGCAAGTTTATTTACCAGGTTGGCTTACTTCAATAAATGAATCTCTGTCTACTTCAAACTTAACGGTCTTAGTACGAGATCAAAATAATGAGGCGGTTATTGCATCTCTCAGCCATGGTAAGGGAAAAGTAATATGGTTTTGTGGAGAATTTCTTGGAGATTCTCATCTTAATAAAGAAGATAATAGATTATTAGCAAACAACACGTGGCTTTGGTCAGAAGAAGTCGTGATAACTAGTGGCGGCAATGGTGACGATGGAAATGGAAATGGAAATGGGCAGTTCAATAGTATGATACCAATACTCCTCATTTCGGTCGTGGGTATCGTGACTGTAATTTTTATTGTTAAGAGGAAAAAACGAAAAGCTAAACCGCGTCGGTTGACTCAAAATTCAGAAAGATTAATTTTTAGGAGTGCTATAATTAGCTAATGAATTTGCAAGGTTAAAATCCTATTGATTATTCAAATCCCTTTGCAATAAAGAAAGTTTTCGTTGATACTCAGTTTAAACTGAAAACCCTGAAAAAAACCACCATAAAAAACATGCACAAGCGCCTAAATAGCCAATTACAGCAATTATAATGGTAGTTAAAGAGGCGATAGAATAAATATCATTCGGATCAAAAATTGTTGGAGCATAAGGCATTATTAAAAGTGTAATTATAGTGAAAATTACTGCTACGCCAATAAATACTAATCCCAAGTAAATCCATTTTTTCCGTTCCATTTGTAAAATCACAACCCCGATTTTCAGAATTAGTTATAATTAATCATAAAGAATTAAAAAATTCTTCTCGAAAATAATAATTTTTAAGTTCCTCCTCTGACCAATAATTCGCGTGGATTTACGTCTCAATTCCTTTTCTGGTTTATTATTGGATAGAGTATTTATAATAAGCTACATTGATGTCTTTAAATACATCATTGGCTTTATTATTATTATATGACGAACTTAAGAATCAATCTCCCGGAAGAATTGGATAAAGAATTTCGCAAGATAATAGCGTCTAAATATGGATTTTCAAAGGGGGCGCTGTCGCTGGCGACTCAGGATGCCATTTTAAGATGGATTATAAAAAATGGGAAGGAACCTTGGCTATATATAGATGGTAATATGACGCTTGATATGGATGATGAAGTTATTTCAACTTTTTTGAAATCTGTTTTAAAAACGCTCAAACCAGAAAAAATCCGTATCTCTTTTAGGGCCACACAAGGAGAAATCCAACTCATTACCAAACTTTTTGAAAATTGTGAAGTGGATGGAGACGACATTCTTTTCACCTTAGAGAATTCCGAGTTCAATCAAACCCATAACCAACTAAAAAAAGTTATAGGGGTCCAAAATAAGCAGAGTTTATTGTTTGAATTCGATGATGTATCAATCATAAGTGGGGGCAATGGATGTTTCAGCATTGATGGAGCCGTTTCCGCTCAAAAGTATAATCTAATCGTTAAAGAATTTTTAACAAAACTCAATAAAGAGATCCCACCTAAACTGGGTAATCTCAAAAACTACCAATTAATGTTTTTAAATCCAGGTTCAACCCCACTAATTCTTAGGGGAGAGGAGTGATTATATGGTGAAAAAAATACAGATCAAAAGGCTCCTCTGCCATTTTTCAAATCTAGCGAAACACGCGACGCGCCCTTATGAACCCACACCCGCTCATTTGAAAAAGCGTCTTCTATCACCTCTATGTGAGGACATTGCGGATTTATTAAACAAAGGAATTAAAAACGATTTTCAAGAGGCTTTAAGCGGCATATCCGAGATTTGTAAAAAATATATTCAAGGTTAAAATATATTGACCTTTTCAAGATAAAGATATGGGGGCGAATGAAAGTACTTATTGGCAATGCCAGCCTCCGCTGTCTTTTCTTTTCAAGATGGATGTGGAGTATACCCACCAGTCCAATGCAACAATAATTTATATCTCAATTCCTTTTCTGGCTTATTATCGGATTACTTTTGGTCTATGTGCCGGCCACAATAGTTGTAGTTGATTCACAAGAGGAGTTCTCATTTTTAAGACTTATATGTATTGACTCATTAGCTTGATTACCCTTACTCTGGACGCTTTTTTATATCATTCCCGCGTATATGTTTCTCTTTCTCCCCATCTCAACTTTTGTCTTGTATTATGGCATTTTTAAAACCGTGCTAACCGTATAGGTTAATTCATAGATTATTTAAGCAATCATCTACAATAAATAGTACTTTCAAGAAAGAACTCAATGTAAGATTTCTAATTGAATCAAAAAAAGAGAAATCAGATTCTGGACGGAATGAAGATGGATGAAGAAGGCAAGAATATTATAATCGATTTCACGGAAAAAGAAGAGTCAGTGTATCAACCTCCCGGCGAACTCCGAGATCTTAAAGTTACGGGTGACGCAAACGTTAATAATCCCTCAGGAGCACATCGGTTGTGGAATATTGTACTGAATTTGAAAGGACTTGAAACAGTAATAAGTGAATTGGGCGACGAAATGAAAGTTGGCGAGCTTAATCCAAACGCATCTTGGAGCAGACCCTATGAGGTCAAAAGTGGGGAGATACAAACTAAAACTTTACTAAAGTTAACGGAAATAATAGACACTTACTATGAAAAAGGGGTCGAAGTCAACTGGGCATTAGTGAAAAACCATCAAATGCCAGTTAGTTTCACCATTTCCGTTGAAAATACCTCAGAAAATAAAATTACTAACATCAAGCTCGTGAAAGACCTACCAGGCGCATTTGGATCCCCCCTCATTGATAGCCCTGCTCAAGGTGACGCAGGATTCGATGAAGAATCTCGAAAAATCATTTGGGATGGCTTCGAACTTGTGCCAGGCGGGGTTCAATCGCTGGTTATTCGGGTTGGTTTTAGACCTGACCAAGTTGAACCGTATGGAACTGGTAATATTGAGGTCGATTACATTGTCCCGGGTGTAACAAGATCAAAACTAATAGGAACTACTGCTGCTCTCTCTGATTCGATGTTTGCAATTGATCAGGGTGAAAGTTTAGAGGAGCCTGGCGAATGGGAATGTACAGCTGAATTCGAAAATATGAGCAACTTTAACGTAGAATTAAAAATCGTGAAAGTAGAACAAGTTTTGGAAGCACGCAAAGACGTAGTAGTTGAAGAAGCGCCTTCCGTTCAAATAGCCCCAAATAATTCATGGACAAAAGATTTTAAAGTCAAATCAGGCGTAGTTCCTAAATTTACCAATGTACATGAGTATCTCGTTGTCCCACGAATTACCAGCAAAGTGGTTGGACATATCACTTATGACGCAGGTGCACTTCCTGTTTTGAATATTGAATGTGAGAAAGTAATTGACCCACCCGCTGTTACTGCATATACAAAGACTCCCATGACTATTTCCTTAATTGTTACAAACGCAGGCTCTGCTATTGTGAATGAAGTAGTTTATAGAGACGTTATTCCAGCCGATCATAAACCCCCTGAACTTAATGAGGTTAGTGTTTTTATCGGTGATGAAGAATTACGAACTGGTATTATTCGTGAAATGGATCCCAACGATACCAATCCCGAAACAATACATACGCTTATCATGAAAGTTGAGGATCTGGCAGTTTCTGGCGGTCTTCAACCTAATGAACAATTATTGGTTAGATATCCTTTGAACGCATGGGATCCCAAGCCAAAAGTTGAATATAATTGCCCACTCGATGTTACTGCAAATGTTAGTCCACCCGGACCTCCCGATAAAATTCCTACAATAGCGTCAAAAGTTGAAGTTAAATATGTGCGTAGGAGAATTCGAGCATACAAAGGGCAGACCCCTGGTTCTGAAGCAGGTGAGTACATCATCCCAATCGTCTTTGAAAATAAAGGTGAAGTTCTCATCGAAAATATTACCCTCAAAGATATCATCCCAACGAACTTCAGTCTCCTGGACTGGACTCCGAGCGAATTTAAACCTGAGACCGCAGAAGTAGACAAAGGAACCCAATTAGTATGGAAAATTGAACAGGCCGTACCTGGTGAGAAAATTAAATTTAGCTATACCATTAAAGGGACAGGCGATTACGAACGAGAAGAACTTGAGGTTATCGTCGGATAATACCTTCTTTTTTTATTTTTTTAATTCTAATGTATTTTTAAAAATAGAGTTTTAAATTATATGAATTGCATTTGAAACTAGCTTTTTGGTATTTATAAGATATCCAAGATTAAATTAAAAAAGTCGTAATCTTTGCAATTATGCTTAAATAAGGATATATTTTTATGTAAATTGGGAAAAAAAAATTATTGAATTTCCCATTAATAAGCAGAAATACAAGTCAATTCATAGGGTAATAGATTAGACCTCTGAATCTATTCCTTCAATTAAAAAATACCGAAAATCTTTCATAAAATTTTTAGAGTACTGTTCCTATTTATTTAGTAGGAACCAAACAAATAGAGGAAAAGTTGGTATTGAGAAAAAAAGGAAAAATTGGAAGTTTCTGGTAGAGTAAAAATGTCGCAACCCACTACCCAGACCCATTATGACTACCTGTTCAAGGTTATTCTAATAGGGGCTGAAGAAGATGTTAAGTCGGGGTTATTATGGGCATTTACTGGAAACTCAGACATAATTTCGGATTATAAGCAGACAATTGGTGTCAATTTCGGGATAAATTCGGTTTATTTTGATGAAAATGTTGTAAAGCTCCAAATCTGGGATGTTTCCTTTGCTCCTCGTGTTAAATATCTTCGACCACTATACTTCCGTGGTGCCAGCGGCTGCATTATGGTTATAAAGAGTCTGAAAGAAGCTGAAACAATAGTAGAAGAAATTAAAACTAACTGTTCTCACGCGATACCGATTTTTTTCATTCTAATTAATGATGAACCACTAAATTCTCAATGGAGTGAATATCTAACGCAGATGGATATTGAGATTGTTCCCAACGGCTTTACTGGTATCGAATGGTTAGCCGAAACTATGCTTTCTTGTCGAAGAACGAAAGATACTAATTTTGCTGCACTCTATTCAATAGGTACCGATGAGATTCAAGAAACTCTGAATGAATTGCATCAAACGCAAGTTCGTAGTGAAATGGAACGCCTCGAAATTATCCGAAACCGACGTGCCGAACAGATAGACCTTTTGAAAGAAACTTTAGAGATTATGGAATTACCGCTAGTGGGCGACTCCGTTCAGATTTTTTCGTCTGATGCATTTTTTGAAATTAATACGCTGACAGGAAATGTAGTAGTTTCACCTCTCAAGTGCGATCAATGTAAGAAATCCTGTAAAAAACAAGGTCGCCTTTGTATAATACCCGCCACTGATGGCTGGTCCGAGGATTTAGATCGAAATAGCTTACTTATTCTCTCCACAATTTACGCTCTTATCAATAATCAGCTTCCTAACCATATAAAAAACCAAATAAAAAATATCCTACGATGTACTGGATACCGAAAAGCTTCCAATTAAATTAGTTACTAAAAAAAATCCTCCCAATAACTGAAGACCTATTGGGCTTGTGAATTCTTTAATTCCCAAAAAGGGAACTCTGATATTATTTATTAATAAAATAAAACAACATTAAATTTTTAAGCGAGGATATTCCTATCTTTATTCAGATAAAAATGCAAGTTGAAAGTATTGAAACCAGTTCTGTATTAACAAAGGTAATAGTTGAACAAAAAACAACCGTTGCTGATCTCCTTGGCAAATTAAATATATCATCAGGGAAATATTTAGCCGTCTTAGTCGATGGTAAAAAGGCGGATTTGAACCAAGATATCTATGAAGGTCAAAAAGTAATAATTTTACCAATGATTGCTGGAGGATAGTGGAGACTTTCCTCTCCATCTATTTTTTTTCTGTGGTAATCTCTTCTCGGGTTCGCAAAAGAATTGGATAAAATTGCTAAGGTGAAGGTAATTTCTATCAGGCAACAGGTTGATTTAAATCAACTGAAAAATGAAATGCTAGCTGAACTACGGAGATTACAAAATATTTTATGCGAACAAGAGTATCAAAGGCAAGGACAAAACTATCAACGGAGTATATCTAATTCACAACGATCCATAAAAGAAGTTATTAACATTTTGGATATGTTTGGATTATTCGTTGATAAAAATCAGAAAATTACAATTATTTCCAAAGATAATGGCGATTTTTTTGTAAATCTTATTGAGGGAAGCGTGAAATTTACTCCGGTTATTTGTCTCAAATGTAAAAACCTTAATCGTTGTAAATATTCACAGCGAAAAGTGTGCATTGTTGAGAACTCAGAAGGATGGGCTAATTATCAGTTTTCAAAAATCGATATGTTAATATTAGCAAAAATTTTTGCGATACTCTTTAATTTACTTCCTAATCATGTATCGAATCAAATAAAGAGTCTATCTGATTGTTTTGATAAAAAACCGAAAATTAAAACCTTAGAAAATAACGTAATTCAAGAAATTAAACGTGCACTTAGTATAGATCGTACTGGAAATTTATCATTTCCTCATGCGCCTCCTATTCAAGGTCCAATTCCTCCTCCAAGGCTAGATAAACCGCATTTACGATTCACTCCTCCCCCAAACCAATTAAAAAACCAGTTAAATTATCCAAATATGATCAAATTAAGAAGTTCTATCTTGAAAGAACTAAGACGTCTTCACCACCTTATAGAACTGTCAAAAAAATTAGGCAATTCCCCTAACGTTTTTTAAATTATTCTTTTTTTAAAAATCAACTTTTTAAAGAGTGTTTTTTTTATTAATTTGTTTTCCAAATTATAGTTAGGTGACGGTTCTGGAAACTATTAAAACCGAATTACTCCCAAAAATTCTACCAACAAAAGAAGAAAATCAGAATTTAAATAAAATTTTTAATTCCTTAGAGCAATATCTCCAAAATTTCGCTGAAAAACTAAATTTACACCCGAATTTTATTCAAAATCATGGATCTACAGGCATTAAACAAACACATCTACGAGGTACAAGCGACTTAGATATTTTTATTGGATTAAATCCATCTGACTACACCACACTTATTGAAATGCCACCGAAAAACCGAAAACAAGCCTTAAAAGACCTATTTCTTTCTTATGTGAACGAATGGTTCATCCCGGCAGCTCAATCGGCCGGATTTACTGAATATCAGTTAAGCTATGCTGAGCACCCTTACCTTATAATTACTCATAAAAAGTATGAAATTGATATTGTTGGTTGTTTTGATTTAGATTATGATTATCTTCTAACGCATGGTCCTATTACAGCGGTAGATCGCACTCCTTGGCATAGCAAAATCATTGCAGAAAAACTAAGTGATTCCCAGAAAGAAGAAGTAAGATTATTAAAAGCCTTTTTACAAGCAAATTTTGTATATGGTGACAAAAACACTTTAGGACGTTTCGGATTTACGGGTTTTAGTGCTGAGATATTGATTCTTCATTTTCAAGAAATTAAAAGCCTGTTTTCCGAGTTTGAAGAATTAGATAAAACTGCTTTAGATTTTTTTAATCGTCCTGCACAAGTTCTGAGAAAAACTGATAGATTCAAAAATGATTTTTTAATCATCGTCGACCCTGTCGATAAAAACCGGAACTTGGCAGCAAGCATATCTAAACGCGCTTATAAATACGCGTTATTCCAAATGAAACGGTTTTTAAAATCCCCCTCGATTCAATATTTCATTAAAAAGCCCCCTCAACTTCCAAATTCAAAAATTTTAACTAATTTGCTACCCCATTTAGTGGTTATAGAATTTATTAGTGATAGCACAGTTCATTATACTGAATTACGTGATAAAATCTATAGTGCATGTGGAAGTCTACGTAAATTATTAGAAAGCGAAAATACAGGTGAAGACCGCTTCGGAAAAACCCTATTTGAAGTTTACTTTGAAGGGAAAATTTTCACTGTTGTTTTCTACTGTGAGCGTAATCTCCTCACTCCTACATATATAAGAAGAGGACCTCCGAAAAATAAATCCAAAAATGTACAAATATTTTGTTCAAAGCATCCTGATGCATATTACAAGGATGGTTTTTACTATGTCTCCGTTGAGAGAGATTTCCGACAGCCTTTACCCTTCATTACCAATTTTTTCCAAGGGTACAAACAGATAAAAGGATTGAAATTAAGTAGTATTTCACAAAAAGGTACATCATTAGTAGGACAACGGGCATTATCTCTCATGATTTCCTGTGTCCTCCCATTGCATGGTGTGATACATTGAGAGGAATTTACAAGACAATCATTACAATATCAATTATTGTATTAGTTTTCGTAGGAACCTACTTCATAATCTGTCTTCTATGGAATACAGATACTCCTTTTACTGTTGTACAGGGGACAAGCATGGAACCAACCCTTTATGAAGGTGATCTTCTATTCGTGAAAAAACCACGGGATTTATCGGAAATCCAAAATGGTTCACATACAGCACGGACTGGCGATATTCTTATCTTCCATTCCCCTGCTCAAGGGATTCTAATTGTACATCGGGTGATTGATAAAAATTATTCTAATGGTAAATGGTATTTCAATACACAAGGGGATAATGACGGTACTCCAGATAATTTGGATCTTTATGGTTTTGGCGGTGATTATCTCCCTGAGGATTATATTAAAGGTATTATGATAGGGTCTATACCATGGATTGGCAATATTGGAATTTTTTTACGGGATAGTGGCCTGGCTATTTTTCTCATTATCATTATACTTGCTTACCTCATAATTTCAACCGTTTTTGAGTCCAAATCTGAAGAACCTGCTAAGGATTCAACTGATAATAAGAAAGTTACTGAAGATTCAGATGATATTAAAGAAAATTAGCATCCTGTAATTCTACTTTTTTGTACAACCTTCAAATTATTTATAAAATTTTGATAATTTCTATAAAAATCATTGTTATAATTGTGGGTTTATAATATTTTTAAATTATCTAATAAGAATATTTTATTGGGTGATTTAAACATATACACAATCGATATTTCATAAATACTTAAAAAAAGGAGAACCAAACTAATATGGAAGATTTTAGAACATTTTTAAAAGGATTAGAAAGTCTTGATGAACAATCACGTTATTTTGATATATTATTCATATATAATATGATCAAGGTTAAACAATTCGTAGAGAAGAAAACAAATTATACTAAAACTCAAATAACAACATTCCTTATTGCTTGTCTAAAGAATCCTGAAATATTGACACAAAAAAGAATAATTGAATTATTGGATGAGTTTGAAAGCTCTGAAAATATAAAATTATTAATTTCCTATTTAAAAGATAGTAACGCAGTGGTACGTGCTATTACAGCGTATGCACTTAGTGATTTAGGTGATATTCGAGCCGTGGAGCCATTAATGGAATGCTTAAATGATGCAAGTGAATATGTGCGAGCAGAAGCAGGGTATGGGCTCGGTAGATTAAGGGATTCAAGAGCTGTTGATACATTACTTAGACAATTTAAAAATGATACAATATTAGTACAACAAAGCATTGCAAAAGGATTTGGCTTAATGGGGAATTTAGAAGTTGTGGAACCACTGATCCATAGTTTGAATAGTATTGATGTAGGTGTTCGGATATGTATAATAGATGCACTTGGAATGTTGGGGGATGTAAGAGCTTTAGAGCCTTTGATAGCTTGTTTAAAGGATAATGATCAAAAAGTCAGGTTTATTATAGCACATGCACTTGGTAAATTAGGAGATCCAAGGGCTATTGAACCTTTACGTGCGTGCTTGGAGGATAATTCTAAAGCTGTGCAAAGAGCGGCTAGTAAATCGATAGAATTATTAAAGCAGAAAGATCTTCAATGAAATTTAAAGATTTTTTTTTAATTGAAAAGAATCTTCAATTTTAAATTATACCTTTCTTTTACTAATCTGTTACAAAAATCGAATTAATAGAGCAATACCTCCAATAAAATCTCAAAAAATTGATATGATAATTATTTATTCTATTTACAATAACATCAAAATCTATTTTTAAACAAGTTTACCTTTAATAATCGAGAAAATTGCACTCAAATATTCTTATTACATGAATATGAATTTCGCAGATGAACATTTTCGTGATAGATTTATATAATTTTGAATAAAAATTCAAACAATAACAAAATAGCGAGTCGAGTATGATGTCTTTATCCGAGTGGAAGGAATCATTAATTAGATATATTATTCAGCGTCGCGGGCTTCTCTTCGGCGAATTTATATTAAAATCAAAGCGTAAAAGCCCATACTTTTTTAATTTAGCAAATTTAATTAATGATGGAGAGGGTCTACAAAAAACTGCAGAATCTTTTTCTGATACTATTCAAGAAATGGGATTAGATACTTTTGACTATATTCACGGTCCCGCTTATAAGGGAATCCCCCTTGCCGGGGCTATTGCAATGGTAATTCTCCAAAAACAAAAAATTAATAAACGCTGGGGGTATGATAGAAAAGAATCGAAAGGTCACGGTGTCGCCGAAGAAGCATGGCTCGTGGGTGAAATAAGAAATGGAGATCGGATCATTCTCGTAGATGATGTGATAACAACTGGCCTAACCAAGGTAAAAAATATAGAAAAACTTGAAAAATACAGCAAAAAAGCGAATTTACAATTTAAAGGGATTGTTATTTTTCTAGACCGACAAGAGAAAGATACCGAAGGAAATAACCCGATTACATATTTAGAAAAAAAAGGGTTGAAAGTATATTCCATTCTAAAGATTAGAGAAGTAGTTGAGTTCTTAAAAGACGATCTAATTAACGATGCTCAATATCAGAATTTCCAGGATTATTTTGAGGAATATGGAACGTGATTAACATCGTTAAAAAATAGCAGAGTAATCCAGAAATCTTAATAATTTAAAATTAAAGATTCTTTTATTTCTCCCCTTTTTGTCCCATCTCTATTTATCGCTCTCTTTGCCTTGACCGTAATAATTCTAAATTCCTTATACAAATTTAATATAAATTCGATATATGAATTGCTTAGCATTACTTTACACCCCCGCTTGTCCAATTCTCTGAAGACTTTGAATAATTTTAACTGTGCATCCTCGGAAAATCCATCTTTCGTATAACCTGTAAAGTTCGCC
>JABXJU010000379.1 GCA_013375405.1 Candidatus Helarchaeota archaeon | reverse complement strand
CAAAAACAAGAACACCTGGCTCTGGAATGTAAAAGATTGAACCATTCCTATGGATTTCTTCTAGTTTCCAGGCTTCTAGAGGCCCGATATGCTCATCAAATTGATCATATAACTGAAGTGTGTCTCCTTCTTCCTTTATTGTTACATTCCAAAAAAAAACCCTGTTTCATGCTCAAAGTAAGCGAAATTCTGAAAAAGTGATATTTTTCATTTTTCAAGGATAGAACAAAAACAGTTCTAACACCTCCAAGGATCAAGTTGTGGTAAGATTGATTGGTAATAAAAGTTTACCAAGATTAAAAAGGCCAATTCGCGAGGAGAAAGAATTAGCGGTATAATGAATCACTGACGAGAGTAATGAAAAGGTCTTTCGTAACATTAACCAAGTTGAAGTCTCATTAATGACACTAATCACCGTTCGACGACCACGGGGGATAAAAAGGTAATCAAGCTGACTAAAGAGATTCTCAATACGATTACTACTGATAAAATGACCTTTGAACTCATGTAAAACTGGAAAAAGAAGAGATAACACTTGTATCGGATCTGAAACATCGGTCTGAGAAGCAGCGGGGTTTACTGGGTTTATAGAGGGACTGATTATTTCTAACATACCCTGCTTTGGATCGACCCTAATCTCAACTAAACGACCATTTTTAAAGACATTCTTAAAGCCCCGTCTTTTTGGCGGTTGTTTTGACGGTTGATTGTTTGACTGCCGGCTAGAAAACGTCGATAGACTCTTAACATTTTTAGGACGATTTTTACTTCCTTTAGGTCGGCCTCTTTCCCCTCCCCTTTTAATAATACTTTTTTGGCTAGAAAGACACCACACTGGTTTAGTTCCTTCGGTGACAAAGACATCATGATTGACCCCAATGAGTTCCTCGGTATATTGTTGAGATCCATTGTCAAAACGACATCTCCGTATGACAATGCGATTCCGTTTGTCTTTATGGATGTGAATGACGTGAATGCCTTCATAACGGAGACTGGTCAGGACTTTCTTGTACGTCGGATTACCATCAGTGATAATCATACCAGGTCTTCCATGAGTCTTCATGAGTTCTTCGATCACTCCAGTAATGATCTCACTCTTCCTCGAGGAGGCTAATTTCCAGCACAAAGGTGTTCCCTCGGAATTAATTGCTACTATGAGGTAATAGGTCGAACCTTTGATCTTCAAAAAAGTCTCATCAACAAAAATGGCTTTGTTTGACCCTGTAAGCGTCATTAAATGAGGGTTTTCTCGTGCTAGAATCTTTTTCACTAGATCGGTCTTGGTTACTAATACCCCTCTTACTCTAGCCACGAATTCATGTAAAGTCGTTGTTGCCAGGTTAAATCGTTTCGCCACTTCAGTAACACTACTTCTAGTATTGGTCACCTCATTGAAGGCAAGTGTAAATACTGCCTGCGTCACCTCACGGAAAAATAACGAGGTGTGGGTAACAAACTTCGTTCCACAGACTTTACACTCATATTTTTGGGGATGACCCTTTGTTTTGGTCTCATGACCGTCTTTTATTATGTCAAAGCCCGTAGCACGACATTTAGGACAACCTATTGGGAAGTCTAAAGAAATAAAAATACCTTGACTAATTTCCTCATGGGGCAGTCCTACAATTTTAAAATGGATTTTTCCCCATTTAGGGGTGACTGTTTTTGTATTAGGCATATTACAAAGCAGTTCACTCCGCCCCTTTCATTCTTTCGGTTGTTTTTTTAGCTCCCCCGAAAAACAAAAAATACCAAAAATCTCCTATTTGATATTATTAATAATATACGAAATTGTTGCTCGTGTTGGTCAAATTAAATTGACTAACCTGTCACATAATGTCTGCAGCAAATTCCTTACGAGCATGAATCTAACGATGGTCTTTCTAGCGTTAAAGGAAATTCTAAATGAAATTCAAAGAAACTTAATTTGATATAAACTTTTATAAGTCAAAGCTTCCCTAAAGATGAGGAACAAAAAACATTGAGGGATTGACTTCTTAATTGAAAACCCGACCGAAAGAAAAAAAACATGGGAATCA
>JABXJU010000115.1 GCA_013375405.1 Candidatus Helarchaeota archaeon | reverse complement strand
TTACCCCTCATTGTGATTGTCCGGGGAAAAGTAAATTACCCGTGGTTCCTGATATAGGCATTCTTGCCTCTCAGGATGTTATTGCTTGTGACAAGGCAAGCTACGATCTAGTCGAGCAGGCTGTGGTTTATCCTGGATCCGAACTGGAGAAAAAGGGCATAAAGCCAGGACAAAACAAAGTTGAGTCCATCTATCCAGATGTAAATACCTCCAGATACTGGAAACTCTGTGAGAAGTCAGGGCTAGGAAATTTACAATACGAGCTGGAGATAATTTCTTAAACTCCAAATTTAGCCATAATCTTCAACTACCTTGGACTCCTACCTGACAATTTACCTCGATTTCTCTTGACTTTTATCTATTTTTTGCTTATTATATCCATAAATAGTTAATTCTATTAAGACCTGTTGGAGAAAATCAAAATGGCCGACGAAATAATGACCATTGATGAATGTGCTAAATACCTAAAGACAAGCCTCTCTACACTCTATAAACTTGCACAAGAAGGAAAAATGCCGGCATTCAAGTTATCCGGTCAATGGCGATTTAAGAAAGATTTAATAGATAAGTGGATGGAGGATGAAAGTCTTAGAAGAAATAGATTGGAAGAAAAGAAAATGAGTTGATAGAGGGAAAAAACATGTCTTTATCAAGTGAGATTAGAAAGGTACATAATGAGTTGTACAAAACGGTAAACGGGAATATCAGAGTGCTTTTACCTTTTGCGTTAACACTCTTAGACAAGTTTAAGGGAAAGATTGGATCAGACGTTGCAGAGCCGGTTGAGGAAACCGCAAAAGATTTTGAGAGAACAACAAAACAAGAAATTGATGCAACTTTACTTAATATCCAGAGACAGCACCCAGAAATAAGTCCCTTGTTAAGAAAGACAATAGAGATGCATCTCATGGAGATCAGAGGACAACCAGAAGCAAGAATTAATCATATGGTCGAGTATATCTCAAAGAATAGAAATTTTCTTCAAGGATTAAATCAAGAAGATTTTGTAGGAATTCTCTATGAAACTATGGCTAGAGCAAGTGGAGAATTTGACAAGCAAGATGGTCGTTTTTTCACCCCAAAGAATATAATTCTTATCAATGTAGAAGTAATGCGATCTATTCTTGAGAAACGCGATCCCCATTTTTTTGACTTGAATGTCTGTGATCCTTGCTGTGGCTCTGCAAGGTTTTTGATTTACTGGGTGGAATCGGTTAAAAAATATTATAAGGACGAAGGATTTACTCCTCCTCAGCAACTAAACACCGAAATACAACGTATTTATGCAAGACATCTGTATGGTATTGATATAGCACCTGAAATTGCAGGATATGCTTGTTGGAACATGTTGTTTCATGGCGATGGAGCAACAAATATCGCAAATGCGGATTCTCTAAACCACTTTGGAATCTTGGTTCATTGGAATTTAATTCAGGATTTTATCGATGAATTTGAGCCTAAATTTGAGGAAACAAAAAGAAGGATCCAACAAAGAGGCTTGCAAGATAAGCTTGACGTAGTGGAGTCTAAGAAGGACTCAATATTGTACTTCAAAGGCAAGGACGAAATAGATATATCATCATCAGGAGTTGTCGATTTGATTGAATCAGTTAATACATTGCTTGAGATTCATTCTGAAGTAAGCCTGGATTGGTGGCCAGCTATTCAAAGACTGCATAGACTAAAGGACTTTGATTCTATCAATGAGATTATGAAGTTTAAATGGAGTAAAATAAACGATGAGGTCAAGAAGGGATTTGATATTATTATAACAAATCCTCCCTTTGGTAGAGGCAAAAATCTCCAAATCAGCAATCCGCATATATTGGGACAATATAAATTAGCCACTGAGGCTTGGATTGGTGATTTAACGAAGACCTTGCTGGAAAAGTTAATTACAAAGCAATTTGAGATGAGTGTTGAAGATTTCTATCTGCAATGCCTTAATGAATTGGGGAAACTCAAGCAAACAGAAGGAGCCAGGCCTTCAAAATCCCACATAAGAAAGATTGCTAATGAGGTTCTTTTTGAAGGTGAAGGCAAAAAAATCATGGGAGAATACTTAACCTCAAAAATTACTGATAAATTAGGCAGGGAATGGATAAAGATAGAAGATGTCCTTAATTATGACCATAAATTAATCTTAAATGATTCAGATACCGGTGAAGAACATACAATTTATTATGATGAAGAAGGAAAGCCTCTGCTCTTTAAAAATCAACTTCCAAAGCAGGTTCTATTTTTAGAGCAGTTTTTAAGGATGGTAAAAGTTGGCGGCAGGGTCTTTACTGTTATTGACACAGGAGTGCTATCAAATAATGATGATGAATATGTAAGGCGTTTCTTGTTTAGAAATTCTCAGGTTCATGCTGTAATTGAGTTTCCTCACAATGCCTTCAAGGCCGCTGGAACTGGTGTAAAGACTGCTGTTATTCTATATGAGAAGAATCCAAATCCTCCAGAGGATTATGAGATTTTCGGCTCTTTACCTTTTAAATTGGGCTATATATTGAATAAGAAAGATACCCCACCTGATCCTAACAATAATGATTTAGGAAAGACACTTTGCGATTATAGGAATTATATTGGTCTTGGCCAAATGTGTGATAAAGAGGAATGTGAGTGGGAGAAAAACGGTCATTGCAGTGTATGGAGAAGATATATTGAGAAAGTGGAGGAAACTTAATGGCACTTGATAAATTATCATCAATCTCTGTAATTGGGACAAGGCAATATTTTTCTTCTCATAAGAGGCTTGATGTTTACTTTGTGCACCCTGATAAAATTGATGCTTACGCATATATAAGAAATATAGCCGAGACCACGGGGCTCAAGTTAGATGATTTGGAGCGCTTGTTAGTATTGAAACCTGCATCTGGTAGAGGTTCAAAAGAGCAGACCGGTTCAGCAATGGTTATAAAACCCGGTTTGCTAAGTTCCGATTTTTTAATAAATACTGATAATGCAGCATGGACTACGGACGATGATTTTAATGCCTCTGAAAAGGGACAATTAAAGAATGGAGATATTCTGGTTCTATCAGCAGCTCATGCTACGGGGTATATTGGCAAAAATACGAGTATATTCTTAACTTCGGATGATACGAAAGCAATTTGTATTGGAGAGTTAATAAGATTAAGGTCAGATAATAAAAAGATAAATCCTTACTATTTGTTGGCCTACTTAAATAATCAGAAGGTAAGACTGTTTTTTCAGTATTCTGTTAGAGGACAAACAGTTCATTTATATCCAAATGACATCAGAAAAATCCCAGTCATCTTACCTCCAAGAAAGATACAAGATTCTATTGGGAATAAACTAAAGCGCTCCATTGAAGCCAAGCTTGAAGCAAGGAAGAAAAAGAAAGACATTGATGAAATATTTGCAAAGTATTTACCAGTGCATTTTGAAACTTCAAACGACATATCTTTCTGTTATCACAAAAGGATTGTTTTAACAGAGAAACGACTTGATCCAAGATGTCACGATGTAAAAATTATAAAACCACTAAACTTCTTCTTTAGGAAAGTAAAATATCCACTGAAGGACTTAAGTACACTTTTAGATCGACCAATTTTTTACCCCTCTCAGTTCAAAAGAGTTTCGAATCCTAGAGAAAATCTCTATCCGATGTTATCTGTGGGAAATATAAGTTCTAGTAGATTAGTTGAAGAGGGTATAAGTTATTTTAATCTTCCAGACAAAGAAAAAGATAGATACATGTTAAAAGAAGGATGGATTATTACAGCGAGGTCGGGTTCAATAACCTCTGTGGCTATAGTGGATGCAAAATTTAATGGTTATTGTGCTTCTGAACATTTATTGAGAATACCAGCAAAAAAGGATTATTTCCCTTACTATGTTTATTCTTTTCTAACTACCATTTGGGGGAGGCTCCAAATTCAGAGGTATATTTATGGTGCTGTAGTTCCTGAGATTAGCTCAAGGTTTTTATCTAAAATAAAAATTCCTGATTTACCAATTGAAGTCAAACAAAAGATAGACAGAGGACAAAAACAAAGATTTGATTTAGAAGAAATCTCCTTGGAATTAAGAAAACAAGCCATGTTCGAATTAGAAAAATTGCTTAGTACAGATGGAGGAGCATAATGTTACCTAAAAAACAAATTGAAGAATTTGTTAAGCAATTCGAGGAAACCTATCTGAATAAAGAAGAAGGACAAAATCATCTTAAAGCTTATGAAAGGGAAAGAGAAGAAGTTAAAAGATACTTTAATGAGATAAAGAGTAAAGATGAAAATGGTGAAGATATTACAGATGATGTTATCTATAAACTCCTTCCTAACAATCCTATAAACGATTTCAAGACTTTTGTAGGCAAAATTCCTCGAAACAGTGTATGGGGATTAGCATATAAGGGAAGTAGCGTAAAAATTTGGTTTGAGGGAGCTGGATGGCACGTGAAAGAAAACTGGCCTAAAGTTGCCCAAATCGTGTTTAAATTAATAAATGGGTTAATCAATGATGGGGACAGTCAACAGATTAAGGACTTTATTCAAAGTGAATATAGTAAAGGATTCCAAACAGGAATAATTTCACCTGTTCTTTATTGTTTAAACCTAAAATTCCTGGTGATAAACAATAAAAGCGTTGATACAGTTAAATATTTAGCTGAAAAGAATCTTATTGATTCGAGATTAGATAATTATTTAGATAACATTAACAAATTAACAGGCTTTATCAAAAGATTGGAGATACCTCTATTTGAGGACTTTGATATGTTTGACATGTTTTGTCATTGGATGTGTGATAAGCGATTGGGTGGGTATGCAAGAATTCCCAAGGCATCGGAAGAAATTTCGGAAAACCAAGCACGAGATATAGCCATTACCACAAAAGAGCCAAAAGAACTTGAAACCGTATATCTGAAATTTAAACACAAACCTATGATTGTAAGACGAGTAGTGGATAATCCTTATTGTCCCAGTCATGTGAAAAGGGATTATTTGGATTATGTACTAACAAAACACTTACCCAGGTTCCATGGAACGTTGCGGACAGAAATTTATGATTGGGATGATTTATTACAGGCAATGAAAATTTGTCTTGAGGTGTGGAATCCACCAAGGGAAATTGCACCCATTATTGAGATAGATATCGAGGATCCAGCTATAAATGAAATATTCCAGTCATTAGCTAATTATAAGCAGGTTGTTCTGTATGGTCCTCCGGGAACAAGTAAGACTTACTTTGCCAAAGGGTTAGCTAAGGAATTGGTGGGAGGCGAAAAAAATTATAAAAGTAATGTTCTTTTTATCCAATTCCATCCATCTTACAGTTATGAGGATTTCGTAGAAGGTCTATTTCCTAAAACAGACGATCAAGGTAATGTGATTTTTGAAATAAAGGAACAGATATTCAAAAATGCTTGCAAGAAGGCAGAAGATGATCCAAGAAAAAATTTTGTATTGATACTTGATGAGATAAACAGAGCTGACCTCTCAAAGGTATTCGGTGAGATTTTCTCTGCCCTTGAATATAGAAAGGATATAGTGAAACTTCTCTACTCAGGTATAGATTTTACCATTCCAAGCAATCTCTACATCTTAGGCACTATGAATACATTAGATAAATCAACAGTAGATATGGATTTTGCCTTTATGAGACGGTTTAAATTCTTTGAAGTCCCCCCTTCAGTAGGAACCCTAAGGAAGTTATTAGAAGATAATAGCGTAGAAAAGAAATTTGTAGAAAAAGTAGCCACTGTATTTAACAAAATACAGAGTATTTATCCATTGGGACATGCCTACTTTAAAGATGTTAAAAGTAAAAATGACCTAAAGCTTTTATGGAAACACCAATTGGACTTCTTATTAAAAGAATATTTTGGCGAAATAAAGAAGGAGGATTACGAAAAGGTAAAAGAGATATACTTTGGAGGTTTAGGAATTGATAAAGATTAATTTAAAGGAATGGGAAGATATTGGGGAGCTTCAGGATTTCCGGGATAATCCATTTATTCCTATATTTGATTTAGAGGACAAAAGTAAGGACTATGTAGAAATAACAGATACCTCTAAGATGGGGATAAGGATTAAAGCAAAAAACTATGTTGGTTTTATTCCCTTGAATGATGAATATTTGCTCATTGTGAACCCCAAGGCAAAAGTTGAGGATTTTTTATATATGCTATTCAGGGCGAAAGGGAAAAGGACTAAATTAAAAGATTTTGAAAGAATTGTTGAGACTGGACGAAAAGCAGGATTGGAGTATCCTAATATATTTGACTTTTTACTGTATGTGCTTCTACAGGAATTAGAAAAGATAAGAACTTTAGGATTCCTCAAAAGGTCTATTCCCAGAATTGAGGGAAGAAAAAATATAAAAGGAAAAATTCTTGTAAAAGAGACTATCTTGAAAAGTTTAGCATTAGGAAAGAAAACTCAAGTCTGGTGTTCATATTACGACCTATCAAAGAATATCCCCGAAAACATGGCTATCAAATTTACCTTATGGTTACTATTGACTCTTCAAGAAACACCTCAGGCAGCGGTAGATGAGTTTTTTAATAGATACAGGTACTTTGCAAATGTTGATAGTATTTCAAGACCAGAGGACATTTTAAATGAAGTGGAAGATCGCATTTTGCGAAATAAGATCCCCTCTAAAAGAGAATATTATCTTGACATATTGAATTTGTGCATATTCTTTATTACTCACTCTAAACTTGAATATGCCACGGAGAAGAAAGTTAAACTCAGGGCTTTTATAATTGATATGAACACAGTTTTTGAAGAGTATGTAAGACATACTCTAGAGGATATGCTTTATCCAGAACTTAGGATTGACAAAGTTTTGAAGCCACTTTTTGATAACCGTAGTGATTTTTTCACCGATCCTGATTACCTTATTTCAAAAGATAATCGAGTCATTTGTATTGGAGATGCCAAGCACAAGGAAAAGCCGAGCTCAGATGACTTTTATCAGATTCTTACCTATTTGGAGGTGTACAACACAGATAAAGGAATACTTATTTACCCACATTTTGGAGACGAGCCAAAAGAGGAGGTTTTTATTAAAGACAGAAGAAAAATTTGGATATGTAGACTTAATTTGGTAAATCTAAGAGAGGCAGAAAAAGATATTGGTTCTTTTGTGAGGGATGTGATAAATGCGTGAGAGATATTTAAAGAAGGTAAAAGAACTACCAAAGAGCCTCAGACCCAGAGAGAAATTAAAGACATCAGGAGCTAAAAAACTTAGCGATGTAGATCTCTTAGCTATAATGCTTGCAAAAGGCACAAAACGAGAAAATGTGATAAAAATAGCATCAAGAATTCTCCATAAATATAAGATAAAAGAATTGATAAATTTGTCTCTAAAAGATTGGAATGAAATCTCAGGCATTGGTGAAACAAAAGCTATCCAGCTTATCGCTAACTTTGAAATGGGAAGAAGAATTTTTGAAGAAGTAAAAGAAGAGACTCCCCTTATAAACTCTACTGAGAAAATATTGAAGTTGTTGAATGGAATTAGGAATGCCAGAAGAGAGCACTTAATTGGAATATACCTTGATGGTCAAAATATACTTTTAAGACAGGAAACTTTAGCCATCGGAAGGTCAAACATATCCTATGTTCATCCTAAAGATATCATTCAACCAGCAATGATTTATGATGCTACCAGCATTATCATAGCACATAACCACCCCAGCGGAAAATTGGAACCAAGCGAGGAGGACATTAAATTAACACAAAAAATTAAAAAAGCGACTGATTTTTTAGACTTGTATCTCATTGATCATTTAATCATAACCAAGGAGAACTATTATAGCTTTAGAGAAAATAGCAGAATTTAACCAGTAGCGGATTATGGCCATAACGCGGAAGTATTTGATTTTGATGATGCCTTTTATGCTGAGACATAAAGAAGAACAGCCATGAATTCCGTTTTGACCTAGATAGGCTAAACGGTCAGATGATGATTATCTATATAGATGTTTTTGGGAATGAAAAGAAGGAAGTAAAGAAGGTAGGGGATTTCAAGAAATGAATAAAAGTACAAAAGACGTAAAATACTTTCGTCTTTTAGTGACGCCATATCAAAATAAAAAGCTATCCATTTATAGGTGGTATCATTTTAACCATAGCTTCTCAAGAGATTTAGTCTGGTATTTAATAGATAAATTTAATCTCAACTCCCAGAGTACCATATTGGATCCATTTTGCGGCAGTGGGACTACTTTATTAGCTGCAAAAGAAAAAGGAATATTCGCTATGGGAATAGATATTTTACCACTTTCTGTATTTATTTCTAACGCCAAGTTACAAAATTATAACATAAAGAAAATTAAGTATAAGATTAAGGAACTCGGCGAGTTTCTAAACAATCGCAAGAGAAGCGCATCTCTGATCCCAGAAATTGGCATACTTCATAAGGTCTTTGATCAAGAAACATTGTTCAATATCTTTGCTGTTAAAAGTTGGGTTCAAAGGATTAAGAGCAAAAATTTCAGATATTTTTTCCTTACAGCTCTTCTTTCTGTTGTAGAAAAAGTTGCTCTTGCTAAGAAGGACGGTGGGTTTTTAAGAATGGTTCCTAATAAAGAGACATCGAGATTCAAAGAAGTTCTCTTTGGCAAAATCAATGAAATGCTTACTGATCTTGAGTGTAGTGACAGTTTAAGTCAACAAAATAATATCAAATCCAAGGCTTTCTTGGGTGATGCACGGCAAATTTGCTTTTCGACGGAGTCATTTGATGCAGTTATTACCTCTCCTCCATATCTTAATAGACACGATTATACAAGAGTGTATATTCTGGAGTTAGCCGTCGGATTCTTGAAATCTGAAAATGAGATTAAAGAATTAAGATATAAAACATTACGCTCCCATGTAGAAGCGAGGAGAAACTTTACAAAGGATCAAAACTATGGAGAGCCTATCAGTTTAAAAAATATAATAGAAAAACTTAAGAGAAAGGAGCTGCCTAATAAACAAGTCATTCCTATGATAGAGGGTTATTTTGAAGATATGTATCTGGTGCTTAAGGAAGTGGTAAGAATAATAAAGCAAGGTAGTTTTGCAGCACTTGTAATTGGGGATGTTCGATATGGAGGAATTTTGATTCCTGTTAGCGAGATTCTTGTGGAAATAGGTAATTCTTTGGGACTAACACATCAGGAAACACTCGTAGCAAGATTTAGAGGGAATAGCCCGCAGCAGATGCGTGAATTTGGGAGAATGCCTGCAAAGGAAAGCATAATAATATGGAAAAAGAAGTAAGAAAGAGAAAAGCACTTTGGATGAGGTATGTTGATTTTAGAAGAGTTAGAGATCTTTTACTGCTTATTGCAGAAAATAACGGCAAATTGAGAGCAGGGACATTAGAAGAAATTGGAGTAAAAAGGGGGATTCTGGTAAAAAATGATGGGACTCTATTTGCCCATTCTCCACGCTATCATTATAGGAAGATCATCGAACATTTAGGTATGGCAACAAACACCAGAGGTTTTTATTTCATTTCTGAAAACGAAAAAGTAAAAAAACTCCTCGGTCTTATTCAATTTAAAGAACCTCTAGCAGAAATTGAAAAAGAAATCATTGCTGATATAGTAACAAATAACCCTGACTGTAAAAAACTTTTTTTTGATTGTTTCATTAAGAAGCGAAAATATGATTTAATCACCTTTCGGAACGAGGCTAACTCAATAAAAGTTGAAACAAAGGGGAAAGAGGGAGTAATTTTGCGGAATCTAGTAGACAGCTCTATACTTCGCATTGATACTCCAGATTTAATGCACGCCGTTTTTTGGGGAATAAGATTGTGGTCATTAGAACTTGGAATAACAGATGAAATCTTTATTCATTACAAAGACGGAAGAATTATTTACCCAATTAGGAAAAAAGGCAATTTACCAAAAGTCGAAATTACCTCTAATATCTTATCTTTTATAAAATTTCAACCAGGAGAGAAATGGTTAACTATAAGTATGCAGGATATAGCTAAGGAGGTAGCGTTGCCTCTAAGGGTTTCTATTGGAGAAATTAAAGATACCATTATAGAACTAAAAAAGCGTTTCTCACAGTATGTGGATTTCATCCCTTCATCTTCCAGCTTCATAGACTTGAAGACACCTTTCGCCTTGCAAGATCGAGTACTTACAAAAACTTACTTACGGGATAAGGAAGGACAATTCATATCTCATATAAAAATCCATAAAGATTTATATGAGACTTTACGAAAGAAAAAAGGAGGCCCTCTATGAAGAGTTTGAAAAATGTCAATGGTTCTCCCCCAGGGGGATACGCACTTAAATTCAATCCCTTTCCTCCCGCTGCTGCAGGAATAGATATAGAAGAAAAACGGAAACTTTACATGCCAGAAAGCTGGATGAATAAAATAGAAAGTTATATATCTTCTTTAAGCACGGGGGAAGGACCTAAAGCTTTTCCTATCATAGGTAAATATGGAAGCGGGAAAACAGTTCTTCTCAGGTACTTAGGTGGTTATTTTCAGGAAAGGGGGGTTTATCCATTTCTTTTCGATAACCCTGGACTTCAGTTTTATGATCTTGCTAATTCTCTTATGAGAGGAGTAGGTAGATATGAATTCGCCAAAAGTTTATGGGAATTGGGTAAACCGCACATTGAAAAATCTGCACAATTGAGGCTAATACCGATGAGTTTCTCTGAGTGGTTATCGGCTTTATCAAAAAAGACTGAGAGAAACACTGCCACAACGGAATTGCAAAAAATAATAAAAGATAAATTAAGTATAACTCCTGATGAAGAAATTGCTTATAGGCTTTCTTTAGTTGTGGCAGAAACCGCTGTTAAGCCATATTTTGAATATAGAGATTTCGTTGTCGGGACAAAAGGAACATTGGTAGCCGAGAAAGAAGAAGCACCTTACTTTAAAGCATTGATAAAGGCTCTTACTAAGATATACAATGTTCGTGGGATTGTTTTTCTTATAGATGAATTTGAAGACGTTGCTTTATATAGACGCATGCCTAAAAGGAAAGCCCATGAATATCTTGCTACTTTAAGGAGATTGATAAGTATTTCAGAAACAGAGAATTTATGGATCATTTTATCCACGACGCCAGAGGCTGCTCATTCAACTCGAGAGCTTGATCCAGCTCTATGGCAGAGGTTTACACAGGGAGAAAAGTATAAATTGGAGTTGAATCCTCTTGAACCTGAGGAAGCAAAGAGACTTCTTACATGGTGGTTAGATAGAGCTCGTCCAAAGGGATCGAATAAGAGAGGAACTCTATTACCTTTTCCAGACACTATAGTGGATTTCCTGCAAGAACCAGAATTAAGATATCCGAGACCTCTCGTAAGGATAGGGTTTTTTATATTGTCCGAAGCTATGAGCAGAAAGGAGAAGTCCCCATTTTCAAAAGACTTCGCAAGAGAAATTATAGAGAGTATTTATCCGCCTCAAAAATCAGAGGAAAGAAATGAAGAACAGGGAAAGTGAAATTCTTTTAAAGACAGTATTCTTGGATTCGAACGCATTAAGCCGCTTATCAATATACGTGGAATTTTGTGATATACTCAAGTTAAATCCAAGTGACGTAGGTATCGATTTGACAGAAGGAAGTTCTTTTTGGAAGAAAGTCGGGTATCCACGAAGAATTTTTGCTTTAGAAGAGGCGATAAAACAGGGTCAGAAATTATTTCTCTATTTAAGGAAAGAGTCTGAAAAAGGAGTAGAAGTCATATCTTCGCAAGTTTGTAAATTTGAGTTGTTACATGTCTTAGCAGAAAGATCGGTGGACTCCAATCTAACAAAAGCAGGTATTCCATATAGATTACGAACAAAGAAGGTATGTAGACTATTTTTGAGTGGTATAGAAGGATATAATTATGGTAAAATTACACAATATCTGGAGAATTTTAAAGGATTTTTATCTAATGAGGGAATAGAGTATAAAATTTTGGAAGGCCACGATGGAGTATTTAAGGACATATATAAAATAGCGGAAGTAATAACTAAACATATTCTATTAGGAACTACGGATATTTATGTTTATGCTTCAGCGATATTAGCAGAATCAGATGAATTAATAACTTACGATAGAGAATTAAGATCTGTTTCTAAAAATCTTAAGGAGTCCGAAGATGAATTCTGGAAAAGAATTAGAGAAAAATTACTTAAAGATCTAAAAGAGGCACTTCCGCGATTCAAAGACTCAGGCAAGGTTATTTTACCTATCGGGAAGAAGATATGATGCCTGACAAAAGGATTTTCAAAAACTAGGATCCTGTTCTTAAGGTTTCTCCAAATATTGACCCTGAAAAGTTTGATATGAACCTGACTTTCGCCAATAGAGATAATTAAAGCTCTATTATCAGTAATATCAAGGATTTCGAAAATGAGCTCTGTATTATTCTATTTTATCTCTCAAAAACATAAAGATGTGAAAACTATACTACCTTTCCTTGGGAGTATATTTTTTGAGATTCAGAAATCTCATATATCTTTTGCCGTACGGAAGCACCGATAAAAAAATTTATTGCATTTATTGGAGAAAAAACAGGTTTCTAGTGAGGGAATCAGGCAGAAGTTTAATCTGGTTAGAAAGACAACCCAGCATGATCTCTCAAAATTGGCTAATTTAGGTTTTGTAAGAGAAATCGCCAAAAAGTAAGACAGACACAAGGTATTATGAGCTACTGTGACAACACTGTGACATCCAGTGTGGTATATTACTGCGACAAATTCACGATATAACTTGCGACCTGAAGAAATTGAGACTGACAAAGTTAAGAAGTTCGGAAAAAATAGGCATATCAAATCCATCCCGGAGGAATTTTCTTCCTGAAATAGCCCTATCATTTTACTTAAATCTTTCCCTGCTTTGGAAAATCAACCTTCCGGCCTTTCCTTATAAAATAAATTTCCTCTCATGGGCAGATAATAAAGGTATCAGCGCCGATACTCGTTACAAGAGATCACTAAAACAATTCCTTGTTTTTACCGCATGAACTTTATTTTCCTCCTTGGAGTTTAATTCTGTAAGAGAAAGTAGAAAACCTTTTGAAAAGAACAACCACATTCACTCCCAGGCGGAGAAATGTATAGGATGTGGAGAATGTATTGTCGTTTGTCCATCTCAGGCCATAACGGTTCCCTGGGGATCGGTTTTTGCCTGGGACGTACAGAGAGGATTGATGGATGGCTTTAAAGGAGTAGCTTCTGTCTTTAGAGAAAAAGTAGGATTTATCAACTTTGGCTTTGATATTACCCCCCGATGTAATTGTCCGGGGAAAAGTAAATTGCCCGTGGTTCCTGACATAGGTATCCTAGCCTCTCGCGATGTTATTGCTTGTGACAAGGCAAGCTATGATCTAGTCATTC
>JABXJU010000378.1 GCA_013375405.1 Candidatus Helarchaeota archaeon | reverse complement strand
TAACACTTTAGCCTTTCAAATAAGATTTTAACAGAACTCGTCTTTAAACAGAATTATCTGAATGCGTCTTTTTAAAATCCTAACCTGGCAAAGCCAGAACCAAATAGGTTGTAACAATAACTGATATTGCACTATATATAATACCTTGAAAACGAATTCTTTCCAAGGGGGAGTCACAAATGCTGCTTACCGAAAGGTATTCAAAACAAATATCGGGTATATTGCACTGTTACGATCGCATCGTCATCCAGGGAACCCTTCCAGGTCTTTGCTATGCCGGGGGCATGACCAGCTATTTGTATTTTAAAAAGATTCGCATATTCGATTACCCGAAATTTGCTGAACCATTCAAAAATGAAATCAGAAACAATGCTGAAAAGATAGCCCAATCCAATGAGTTACAGATCCAGTTTCTACAAAAACGGAATATTCGAAAAGAAACCATCATCAAAAAAATATTGGATAAACGTGGCCACCATCCAGGGCTTGTTCATATTTTTTCAGCAATGGAAGCATGCCCCTCATACAAGCCCTGGCACAATAAAAAATCGGGAAAAACATATCTCAAATCAGTTCAAGGCAAGTGTCTACACTATTATTTCTACTTTATCGATCCACAGTTGGGTCTATGTTACGTCAGGGTTCCTACATGGTGTCCTTTCCGATTGCAAGTTTACTTCAATGGTCACAATCAATTAGCGTCCTTGCTCAAACAAAAGGATATCGAATACAGCTTGCTGGATAATGCCATCACCAAAACCGATTCTTTTGCAAAGGCACAACAACTCAGTGACGATCTTCAAGTAAAGTTGATTCATGATAAACTCGATGCCTTTGCCCAAGCGTACTGCCCGGTCATCAGCCATTTCAAGTTGCACTATCACTGGAGCATTATGCAGATTGAATATGCAACGGACATCATTTTTAAACGCAGGCAAGACCTGCAACAGATGTATGACAACCTTACACGAACTGCTATTCACTGCGTAAAACCTGACAATATTGCCACTTTTCTTGGACGTAAGCTTCATCCGAATTATCAGGACGAAATGGGCAACACTTTTTCAACAAGGATCGAAGGCACCCGAATCAAACATACCATGGGAAAAGCTTCCATTAAAATGTATGACAAGTTCGGTTTGATTCTTCGTATTGAAACAACTGTAAATGACGTTTCATTCTTTAAACACTACCGAACGGTAGAACATCGTGACGGAACAACTTCAAAGAAGTTGGCGCAGATGAAAAAGGGCCTTTACAGTATCGGTCCATTGCAGAAACTTCTCTTTGATTCAAATCGCCGGTATTTGCAATTTATTTCGGATCTCACAGATCCAAGTGCTGGAGTTAAAAAACTGGAAAAAGTGACAGCTACTATCGTGAAAAACCATCGTCCCTACAAAGGCTTTAATTTCTTTGACAGCGATGACCAGAAAGTTTTTCAATCTATCGCATCTGGTGAATTCACCATCAGTGGATTTCAAAACAAGCATCTACGAGAAAAAATCCATGATAAAAATACAAGCCAGATTTCTAGAATTCTGAAACGGCTCCGCACGCACGGTTTGATCAAAAAGGTTGCAAAAACGTATAAATACTATCTGACCCGTTTTGGTAGCAAGGTGATCACCACGGGATTGAAACTGAAAGAACTATATATTATCCCACAATTGGCAACCCTTGCTTGAAACCCCAATTGTTTTTTTGACATTAAAAACACAAATCTTGGGATTTAGATACTAAAACCTTAAACACTTCGTAAAAATAAGTTTTTAACTTTTTACGAAACCATCAAGAAAGATTTTCCATAATTTTTTAAACGTAGAATTTGAATGTCTCCCTTTGATCATAACGACCTGTTCTCTTGGCAATACTTCCGCCAGCAAGTTATGCGCACGGGAATTTATATCACTTTGTCCATAGCCGATGTAAAGTGGAGGCAAATCCTTATCCTGCCGAGTATATACTTTCAGCCAGTGCCAGAGCAAACGCTGCCAATCTTTTTCATCATACATCCCGGGATTCCATTTTTTCAATCCTCCGGCTCTTTCAATCTCTTTAACTATAGC
>JABXJU010000114.1 GCA_013375405.1 Candidatus Helarchaeota archaeon | reverse complement strand
ATAAAATAGAGAAGCAGCGATTGAAGGTTCTGATGAAAGAGGTAAAAGCCATCTTAAATGACTTCAAACAAGATTACGAAGATTTATTAAGACTCCAAGGCTACCAAAAGGAGTTAAAGCGAATTTTTGAGGCGCATGAGGAACCCAGCCAAGAAGGGCTGGCGAAGCTAGTAACTTTTGCAGATATGCTGGAAGCGCGCTTAAAGGCGGGGTTGGTCACATGTGATGCAGAGAAATTCTATATCGAGCAACTTTGTTCCTTTGTCCATGACCGAGGCGAATCCTTATTCCAGTATCGAGATATTAATCACGCGAATAATACGAACAACGCCCAAGAAATGACGTTTAAGAATGTTAAACACACCATAAGACGGACGCAAGGAACGGCAACGGGTGCGCGGTATTTTCAACACCACGCAAAATACATGCTCTACGTCGACCCCCACCTCTCTCGCGAGGAAATTCGCCAGATGTTATTACGAGCGGATTACAAAGCTGTGGCCAAGATCATGAAAGAGGAACGTGCCTTACGAAAGAGACCCCTCTCTCAAATAAAAAATAAAAAGAAATGGGAAGCCAGGAAGAAAAAATTAAAAGAAAAACTACAGGAAATTTAAGCAGAACTAAAAAACTCAATAATAACTCTCAAAGTTCAGACTGGGAAAAAAAAGTGAAAAAATAGATTATTTTATTTAAAGCCGTTCAACTACGGTAGAGATGCCCACGCCGCCTCCACCGCACATGAGTTGTACTCCATATTGTTTCTTGTTATTGACCAAGTAATGGACCATTTCAGCGAAATAAATTACACCTGAGGCACCGATAGGATGCCCAATGGCGATAGCGCCACCTGTTGGATTAACGCGGGGGTCATCAAAGTCATAATTGAAATCTTTTGCAAATGCAAGACATGGCGATGCGAAGGCTTCGTTAGGCTCGATGCAATCCGTATCATCAATAGTAATACCAGCACGTTTGAGGGCTTTGTGCATTGCGGGAATCGGGGCTAATAGCATGATTTTTGGCTCATCTCCTGCCACTGCAGTAGAAAGAATTCGCGCCATTGGTTTTAGACCAAGCTGATCTGCTTTTTCTTGAGACATTAATAACGTTGCTGCTGCACCATCGACTATCTGCGAGGCATTACCTGCAGTCACCCGGCCACCTTTCCTTTTTGATCGGAACACGGGTTTCAGACTGCTTATCTTCTCCCATGCTTTTTCCGGATCATCCAAATACATGGACCGCACGGCTTGGTCTACAGCGACTGTAACATCTTCTACTTTCTGTTTGCCAGTCGCTTCATCAATGATAGGATTCATTTTTTCATCAGTATGCTTTTTTTTATATGTTACGGGTACGACCCGTTTGAAATACTCATCTTCGTTACGTATGGCCTTTGTTGCTTTCTGATGGCTCCACACGCTGAACTGATCCATTTCTTCCCGTGTAAAGCCGTATCGATCACAGATCATTTCGGCGCTTTCACCCTGTGGTACTAATTCTGCGGCGAGTGGAATAAATTTCGGGGAGAATATAGGACCAGGAAAATTCTTCACAGATGCACAAACTTCAAGAGTAACCCCCATTCTATAGTGGGTCATCGACTCTACACCTGCTGCTAGCATTATATCCCCATCCCCTACTTTGATTGCGTTACACATGGTGTTAACAGCTTGAAGTCCTGCGTTACAATAACGGTCCACAGTCGCTCCAGCAATTTCTTGAGGGAGGCCTGCCATCAATATGGCGAGTCGCCCGAGATTACCACCTTGTTCTCCGATTTGTGAGAGACACCCCACATGACAATCCTCAATTTCTTTTGGATCGAAGTCGGGGCATCGATCTTTCGTTCGTTGAACCACTTCCTTTAGACAAGTTACTAGGAGGTCTTGAGCAGAGCATTCCCGAAAGGCACCACCCAACTTGGACATCTGCTTTCTACCAGACTTACCAATAGGCGTCCGAACTGCATCAATAACTACACACTCTTTCAAATTTGCCATTTAAATTTTCAACTCTTATTTTTCTTTGAATAGTTTTTATTACATTATCTAGTGATGATATTAAATTTTTTGAATATCAATTTTTTTCTATTGATTTTTATACATCAAGAAAATTAATAAATCCAAATAAAGAAGGAATCTTGAAATGTAATAGATAAAGCACAGAACTAGTGAATGGGAACTTTACACATGCCTGAGATAACGCCCTTCAAAGCATATTATTTCAATGTTAATAATAAGTCGGAACTTGAGAGTCTAATAGCACCTCCCCATGATGTAATATCGCCTGCTGAACGAAGTAGATTTCTTCAACATCATGATAATATAGTGCAGATTATACTTCCGGATTCTTTTTCAAAAGCATCACAGATTTTAAATACTTGGATTAAAAATAAACGCCTTGTTAGACGGAACTCCCCTGCCTTTTACATATATGAAACTAAATACCTATATAATAATCAAAAGAAAAAAAGGTATGGATTTCTGGCGCTTGTTAGATTATCAGAATTCTCTAAGAAAGAAATTATCCCACACGAAAGGACTTTCGAAAAAGTTACTGAAGGACGATTGAACCTCTTTCGGGAAACTAATGCTAACTTTAATCCGATTTTCTTCATTTTTAATGGTGATTCTACTTATACTAGAATAATCCAAAAATCGATTACACGGCCTTCTTTTCTCCAAGTACAAGATCGCGATGGAGTTGAGCATACTATTTGGGTAATAGAAGACCCTCAGGATATTCTTGAGCTTCAAACATTTTTCAAGACGATTCCTCTTATTATCGCGGATGGACATCATCGATATAGTTCTGCATTAGCTCATTCATGCGAGAATGGAAGTAAATACACTATGGGATTATTAGTTGATATGAATGATCCTAATCTTAAAATATTCCCTACTCATAGATTAATAAGACATGTACCAGCTTTGAGTGCTAATCAAATATTAGATAAATTAAAACAGTATTTCCTTCTTGAAATCATTGATTTTAGTCAAACGAACTTAAAGGAAAAATTAAATGAAGTGTTTACTCGCTTATCAGCCAAATCGAGCAAATCCTTTGGTATATTGCTATATAATATATCGAAGTTTTTTATTATTACTTTAAAAGACGAGTTTTCTCCAGAATCTCTAATACAGGGAACGTTTTCCGATGCGTGGAAACGTTTAGACGTATCGATACTCCATGAATATGTGTTTAAACAATTATTAGGAGTCTCTCAATATATCAATGATTCCGATAATATCATGTATATTAAGAACCTTGAAGACGCAATTGAAGCAGTTCAACAGGGGCTCTATCAACTTTTGTTTATCTTAAATCCTACTAAAGCAGAACAAATCCTAAAAATTACAGCCGGCTCAGAAATTATGCCGCACAAATCGACTTACTTCTACCCTAAACCACTTTCCGGTCTTTTGATCTATAAATGGGATTTCAACGAAAAAGAAAGTTATTAACCATTCAATTTAGGCGGTTTGAAGTGGTTCTCATCAGAAAATGTCGCAAATCTGATCAGGAGGGTATAATGCACGTTTGTTATAAATGTGGCTATATGGGCGAAGATGCTACAGGCCATTTCTGGGATAAAAAGTTGTTTGGACTTCTATTTTGCCTCTATTATCCAAAATATGAGACGGACCACTGTTTTGTAGCAGAGGATCGCGGTAGGATTGTTGGTTATATTCTGGGGTCTCCTGATTCTCAACGTCAAGAGCGCTTTTTTTTAGCCAAAGTAGGGTGGCGAATTTTATTACGTATTCTATTTATTACTCCTTTATTTTACCGTCAAGATATGAAGACTATATTGCATTTCATACGATTACCTCGATCATCCCCTCCAGATGAAGAAGTCAATCGGAAATATCCTGCCCATTTGCATATTGATATTCTCGAATCCTATCAACGAAAAGACATAGGGACTCAACTAATGGATCGATTCGAAACACATATGCGCAAATTGAAGGTTAAGGGGATTCATCTTGGCACTTCGGAAGGAAATTATAAAGCAGTTCCATTTTATAAGAAAATGGGGTATAAAATTATTCATACTGATAAAATGGGTATGTGGCCAGATGCTCCTGAAAAGCGTGGTTTAACTTTTGCTAAAACTCTCAGTTAATTTTCATTGCCTGAAATATTTGCGTAAAGAAAATTTTTATTAACTCTGAATCCCTCAAAGAATTAAGAATAAGGATTAACTATTTTTGAGCTGAGAAGATGGTAAGTTTAAGTTCTATCAATCTTAGGAAATATCTATTACTTGGGGGAATTATATTAATTATTATTGGGTTATTTTTAGCTCCCTATGATCAGTTCAAAACGGATATTAATCCTGAAAAAATCCAATTCCTCAGTCAAAATGATAATTTAACTATCACAGGAAACTTGTATCTTCCTCAAAATTATAATTCATCGGAATCCTATCCTGCAGTCGTATTAGTTCATGGAATCAACGACCGTGCGGAACGGTTTCATCACGCTGCCGTGGAATTTGTCCGACGGAACTTCATTGCCCTGGCTATTAATTTGCGTGGACATCAAGATTCTGGAGGGATTTGTACCTTTAGTGCTTATGAGCCTTGGGATATCATGGGTGCTGCAGATTTCCTATTAAATAATTATAATATTAGTAATCTTGGGCTCGTAGGGCATTCGTTAGGAGGGATGTCAGCCGTTCGTGCAGCAAAAAATGATTCGCGTTTCAATGCAACTGTAATTATGGGGCCACCCGTGTCCGTAGATCATTTACTTTCACGAGTTATTTCAGATATGGCCCTCATCGATGAGTATATGTGGATGCTTTCGTTTCATACAAATTTTTCGGACCCCTACGATAGATACATTCGGTCGCCTGTCTATTGGGTAAATCAAACGCATCCAAAAAATCTATTTTATGTATTAGGGGAACTAGACACTGCTGCGACGCCTGAAGAAGCCTTATTAATTATTTATAATGCCACCGGTAATACTTCTGCCGAAGTGAATGTACCCTATGGTAACTTTTCTTACGGAAATCGAACATTGTTGAAGATCTACCCCGGTATCGATCACGGATCTGAACCAACAACGCCTGAGATAATTGTCGACACCGTTCTTTGGGTGGAAAAAGCTTTTAACATCACAACCGGAGATTTGAATGTCTCGAACTTGATTTCATGGAATACAAATCCATTCTGGGGTCCTTTCGTCAGCATAGGATTTCTCCTTTGTATTTTACCTGGTATATCCTATATTTGTATGTCAATTTTACCCCCAAAAAGCATAGAAAAGCCTACAATTCATAAATTAGAGCCAAAAAAGAAGGCTTTTAGTTTAGGCATTTATACGGGCATCTTTATTGGATCTTCAACTGTAACCCTTCCGCTTATCACATTGTTAGGCTATGCAAGTTGGAGCCCCTATAATATCGCGGGATTACTCGCGAATGTTCTCACCATTCAATGCCTTTTTCTTGCTATAGGGCTCATTGGAATCATTTATTTTGAGAAACGCTCTTATAACGCAAGTTGGATTGATTTTGGATTAAATAAAAATACCACGTTAAGAGCCGCAGTAATTGGGATCACCATCAGTACTTTTCTTATCTTTGGCTTTTTCTCTCTCCCGAATTTGCCAACAGGCAGGTTCTCGTTTCCACGAGATTGGGGCGGATTTTTTTTGATTTTTCTGAATTATTTACTAGTCTCATTTGTGAGCGAATTATACCTTCGCGGATTAATCCAAACAAAACTTATTAAAGAAGAATCACGACTTAAAAATTGGATTAATATCCTCTGCATCGCTCTTCTCGGTGGACTTCTTCAAGGCATCTCAACCTTCTTTGTAGTTCTACCAGCAGCTAATTATTCCATCACTTATGCAGGATTTACTTTTGGTATTCCCTTGATTGGATTAGTTGGAGGAATCGTAATTTTTACGGTCCTTGGCATTCTCAATTCTTGGATTTTTCAAAAAACGCAACATGTGTTACCTGCAGCTATCGTTCAGGCGGCAATGTTGAGTTGGTTTTTGATATCATTAATGGTACAGTTGTAGATAGGTAACTTTAATGAAACTCCATCAGATAACAATTGATCGAAAAAGTCTCGGCGAAGAAGTCGTCTATAAATATGGCGATTCTAATGCGGGTTTTAGGGAGTTAATTCAGAATGCCAAGGATGCTATTTTAGATCATCAAGAAGTACACCCGGAACTCGAGGGTTTTATTCAGGTCAATATTTTCTCGGATGTGGTTGAAGTCACCGATAACGGCGTTGGAATGAATATTAAAAGTCTGAAGGATTTTTTATTGCGAATGTATGGAACCTCGAAAGATCGAACGGCGAAAAATAGAGCAGGGGTGTTTGGGCGAGGATTTTTTGCTATCTTCAAGGAGGCCATAGAAGTCTTTGTCCTTACCAAATCAGAAACCTCACCTAGAATGTTCTTGCGCGTTTATCCAAAAGAAAATTGGTTTATCGCCGAAGAATTGACTTTAACCGAACTCCCTCCAAAAACTTTAGGATATATCAGGAAATGCGGGAATCATGGTTCAACAATCCTTTGCTTTCCTCGAACTGAATTTAATATAGATGAAGTTTATAATTATTTATCTGAAACCTGTCAATTTTTTGATATCCCTATCATTATAAACGGTAGAACGATTAACCAAAGTTTTTCAGAGGCGTTGGAACAGCGAGGAAGTCGGGCAATTGTAGCATTTGATAAACTAGGGGTTCAGGGAGCTCTCGGTTACAAGGCTAATGATAACATGATCCAAACTTTTGTCTATCAAATAAAGGTTATGAATTTAATTTCCCCAGAAGGTGGGGTAAATGGTTACATAAACTACGATAAACTAGAGGTAACCCCCTCACGGGATGCACTCGTCCAAAATGAGAATTATAATAATTTTATCAGTGTTTTGACAGAGATGTGTAGTGCTGTTCTCCAAAAACTCAGCAAGGATCCGACCCCAGATGATTATCAAAGATTGCTAGATTTTGCCTATTCCTCTTTAGATCCTACGATTTTGAGCAATTTGCAGATTTTTAGACTGGTCGGTATTGAAGATAAAATTACGTTAAAAGAAGTGATGACTCGTGCAAATGATAAACAGATCGTCTTCATTACAGAGGAACGAACCTTTCTTGCGGATAGATTAAAGAAAAGAGGATATGTGGTCATCCACGAATTAAGTCCTAGACTAAGGGAAATGTTGATTAAAGCGGTTACAGATAGTGGGCTGACTGTATCGCAAGTCGATTCACCCTTCGGGAAAAAATTAGCGGGAATTCTCGCGCCCCGCCGTATTGTTCCTGAGGAAGAATTGTCAAAGGATGAAAAAAAGGTTCTTGAAATCGTTAGATCAATGGTGAGCGATAAAGAAATGAAAGTGGAAATCATGGAAGGTGATCCCTTTGATGACGCGGAGCATATGCCTGGTATTATTCGGCTTCAACGCAGTAGTGAACTCCTTCAATTAGCTTTGGACCTAGACATTATATCTTACCCTTTCATGATCAAAGTCATCTTAACACCACTAATTGCGCATGAGGTTGCCCACGAAGAAATTGGAAATATACACGATGAACAATTCTATGAGGTTTATGAAATCATTTTAAAAACGATGCAAAAGAAATTATTCACTGAATTTAAATCAATAATACGTTCAAATACTTCAAAATTAGGTTATTAAATTATGGTCTTACCCCTCTGGTATGCGATCTTATTCGGATTAACTTTCATTCTTGAAAGTAGCTTAATTGTTTATTGCACGCGACTCTACCCGGATTATTCTATTTTTTCACGGACCATAAGTGGTTTAGGTAATCCAATGTATAAAAGTGCCAAAATCTTTAATCCCACCATTTCAATTATGGGAGTTATTCTTTCGCCTCTCCCTTATTATCTGCTTCAAGTCCTTCCGCCCCATTGGATGACTTCCATAGGAATTGGCGCTTTTTTTTGCAGTCCCGTCGGAATATTTTTAGTAGGAATTTTTCACGAGGAGCGACAAATCGGACATTTAATCGCTGCTACATTAGGAATGGGTGGATTAATAACAGCTAATATGGTACTCCTCTATCCGATTTTTCTTTCCAGTCTAAGTAATATTATTACTGCAATTACAATCATTTCCCTCATTACTTCTATCTTTCTTGCCATTGCTGGCATAAAAAATATACGAACCTATATCCCTAATAAGCGGATCACTAAATTACTTTATAACCTCAATTTCTGGGAATGGATCCAATTTATTATTTTACAAGTGTGGCTTGGTGGGATTTATATAAATCTTTTAATTGCTTTTTAATGAAATTGATAATAGAAACTCATAAATGAGAAAGTGGGATAGTATGGTTTCTGAAGAATCGAATCAGGAGACTCAAGACGATTTACCCCGGCCTGGCTCCGCTCTTTATAAATTACGGGATTCTGATGAAGAAAAACGTAAAAAGGCAATCAAGAAATATAAACGACTCAACAAATATTTGATACTTCCATTGTATCGGATTGGTTTACTACCTTTGATTGGTTTTGGAAGAATTTTTCTCATTTTAAAAACAAAAGGAAGAAAAACTGGTAAAAGACGAAGGACTCCATTAGAATATCATCGGATTAATGATGTCATTCATATCTTTTCTGGACGAGGCGAGGAAGCTGACTGGCTAAAAAATATAAAAGCTAATCCTGATGAAATAAGCGTTCGTCATGGGTTTCATTGGTACCCCATAACTGCTGAATTCGTTGAAAATTCCTCAGAAAAAGAAGAAATATATAAATGGTATGTCACTGAACACAAATCTTCCGCTAAAATGCTCTTTGGCTGGGATCCTAAAAGAGATGACCCTGAAACCACCGATTTTTCTCAACTTATTAATATGGTACCAATCATTCGTTTGTATAGAAAGTCTGACTAACTGAAATGGAGAAAATCAATTATGAAGGAAATTGTGTTAGGAATCGCAGCACATCCAGATGATCTGGAATTTATGGCGGGCGGTACAATTGCGAAATTCTGTAAAGAAGGTAAGGAAGTATATTTTCTCATAACAACCAATGGTCAACGTGGCAGTTTGCAACCTGACGCCGAACCAAAAACGATCATATCGACTAGAGAAGCGGAAGCTCGGGCTGCTGCTGGGGTGCTAGGTGTGAAAGATATCATATTTCTAGGATATGAGGATGGATTCCTTGATCGTACTCCCCATTTAGAGCTACGAGAGAAATTTATCTTTTACATTCGCAAACTCAAGCCCCGAATTGTGATGACATTCGATCCTTGGAATCAATATGAACAGCATAGCGATCATCGCAAGGTTGCTTTAGCAGCCTTTGAAAGCTGTTATTTCAGCCATTATCCGCTCTTTCATCCTGAATTCAAATTGGCTAAGCATTTTGTCAGCGAAATTTGGCTCTTTCGATCTCCAACTCCAAATACGTGGATTTCCCTGAACAATAAGGAAATCAGAACGAAAGTTAAGGCTATAATAAAACACGCATCTCAAGTTCAAATGCTTAAAGAAGAAATTTTTGGCCAATTAGAAGCAGAAGCCATTGATTACTCTCTTATAGAACAAGTTGATAATAAATCGTTAGTTGATATTTTTGTTCGAGGTATGATGGAGGAAGCCGGTAAAATTAAAGATTATAAATTTGCTGAAGCTTTTAAAGTGGTCACAATTGGATATGTTGAAGATGTTAAAAGAATATTAAATGCACTACAATCCTAAGAAATTAGATTATTATTCGGGTAAAGATGTAACAAATTCTATCAGATAGGAAAAAAAAAGGAAAGTAATTTATTTACCTTCATATTTGAAGGAAAGCCGGACTCTAGCGCGCCAAAGAACAATTTTTTGATCGTCAATCTTTACATCAAGCCTCACGACTTCTGCAATTCGCAGGTCACGAAGGGTTTTCGCTGTATCATTTACGAGTTTTTTTACCGCATCTTCCCAGCTTTTCTCACTTGAACCGACTAATTCTATTATTTTATATAACGATTCAGGCATTATAATCCCTCTCATTTATGCTACTATTTGCTGTAGATAATTGAGTTACTTTTTATTTATGCCAAGTTGCTCTTTTTATAGTTTATGTTGAGGTGGGATCGCAGAAAGAACCTGAACAATGCCTTTTTAACGAGTAAGCACCTAATATATCATATGCAACAGATAATCATCATGAAATTTGGGTCCTCCTGTTTTCGAGAGGCAGCCACATTTCAGAAAATACTAGAGATCCTTCAAAAATACAAAGAAGATAAAATTATTTCTGTAGTTTCTGCATTGCCTAGCATTTTAGATTTACTTGAGGATTGTGCAAATAAGGCAAATACGTGTAGTTCGTATGTGCATGATATTAACCTAATAAAACGACAACACTTGGATATTATCAATTCTCTGATGGATGAGCCGTATAATACTAAAGTTCAACAATTCCTTTCTGATAAATTTACCCATTTAGAAGAAGTTTTGGAAGATATCGAAGAATATGGGCTCTCTGACAATAAATTAGATGTTGTACTGTCGTTCGGAGAAATTTTATCTGGATATATTCTTAATCAATTCTTACTCGCCAATAAAATTGAGTCCGAATACCTTTTAGGTGACCGATTCCTTATCACGGACAGCCGGTATAATAATGCTTTACCCATTATGAATATATCAATTCGCAAAGTTCGCGCGCTCTTCATGCCTCTCTTAAAATTAAACCATTTACCGGTATGTACCGGCTTTATTGGACGAAATAAGGAAGGGCATTTAACCACGTTAGGGGCAGGGGGTACTGAATTTACGGCTGCTTTAATCTCCTATTGTCTCAAAGATGAGAATAATGAAACAAAGGTAATTTTATGGAAAGATACAGATGGGATCCTCAATGCTAATCCCCAAATTATACCGTCAGCTCGCACCATAAAACAATTATCCTATGCGGAAGCAAAGGAGATTGCAATTGGAACCAAAGCGATCCACCCAAAATGTATTCAACCAATCCAAAATCGAGAGATCCCACTTGAAGTTCGAAACGCCACTAATCTTTCGAGTTCCAATTATACAACAATTCAAAAAGATTCTGTTTACAGTAATAAAATCATTGGAATTACCTACCACGAAGAAGTCGCCATGGTTTCTGCTATCAGTGAAAGTACGGTCGAAATTCCAGGTGTATTAGCACAAATCTTCAATGTAATGGGGGAAAATGAGATTAATATCAGTATGATTAGTCAAACTTCCTCTGAAATTAATACCATGTTTGTAGTAAATACACGTGATGGAGAAACTGCAAAACAGGTGCTTACCGAGTCAGATTTTTTTAAGGAATGGTTTGAGATTCGGGTAGATTATGTAGGTATGATCTCAGTTATTGGGAGTGGCGTAAATGATCCAAAAAACCTCGTAAAAATTTTCGATGCACTTGACAGAAGTAACATCGAAATTCTTGCACTTTCACAAGCGAGTGATGGTTTAAATCTCACATTGCTCATCAACAAAGAAGATCTTAGCAAGGGAATTCAAATCCTTCATCAACAGTTCGAACTTAATAAAGAAAAAAAATAAAATAGTTCTCTTTTTTTTCGATTAATTCTAATCATCTTGGTTATTATCAAAATTTTTAAAATCAAATCATAAAGATTTATTAAACTTTTTTGAAATAGAATTAAAAATGTCATACCGAATTACTGGGAAAGTTACTGAGAAAGAGACGGGCAAAGGAATTCCAGACTTGCAGGTGAAAGGGTGGGACAAAGACCTAAGTAACTTGGATGAACTACTTGGAACAGCAAGAACCGATGAAAAAGGTAAATTTCTAATTGAATACACAGAAGAGGCCTTCGATGAATGGGGGATAGATGAAAAACCCGATATCTTTCTTGTAATTTCAAATCAGAAGGGCGCAATAATTTATACTTCGGAAGCAGCAGTGAGAGTGAATGCTGGAAAAGAAGAGCGATTTGATATACAAATTTCTAGGGACCTCTTAAAACAAGAACCAGATATTAGTTATGAGGAGTTCATGGAGCGCTTCAAAGAGCAGCTTGAATGAATTAAGTTAAAAACTAGAAATATTCCTTTTTTCTATTTTCTATATATTGAAAAAAGGGAAAAAAGTGAGCTCTAATTTAATGTTAGTCTTGCCGTAAATGTATTTTTTGGGTCAAGACTGGATTTGGTGATTAGAAATGAGTCAAAATAAAAAAAAGTATAAAACTGCCCAAGAAATTGATGGCTTCACTGGAATTAAATCGCCCCACGCCCGAGAATTGCACGAAATCGGAAAGAGAAAGGTTGGCCTTTTTGTAAAAGAAAAAAAACGACGGATTAAGATAATTATTGAAGTGGAATTACTGGGAAATCTTGAAAACCTTGGCTTTGATGAAGACTATACTCTAACTTTTGAATTTTTTCCTGAGGTTAGGAGTCATCTTTTATACACGAATTACGAAGATGAAGCTTTTGGGGGTGCCGAGGCCAAATTCCTTTTTTCAGGCGACTGGGTTGCTTGGGTACCCACGGAAGATCTAATTGGCTTACTGGAGGCTTCTTTAGATTACTTGGAGGATATTCTAAATGATGCACGTGAAGTCTATCCCTTATCCCCTGAGAAGTCGGATCTGTTAAAACAGTCAATTAAACAAAGAGCTGATCCCTTCGTACATCTAAAATCCGAACATTTAGAAGATCTAGCATCTTTTATTGGAGGTAAAGTTGCGCAGAAAGATAAATCATGGGAGTTGTCAAAGACATTCTTTCAAGGATTCAATATAATCCTTGTGTATGATGTAGGAAATAGACGCTTGGATATTCGATATGAAGGAGAAAAAGTTATAAAAATAAATAATTATGTGAGGGATTCCTTGGGAATATTTCTAATAAATCACTGCTTACGATTCATTTCAATCACCTATCCCGAAATTAAAATGCCAAAAATTGTTGGGCAAATGTTTTCATATTCCTATCTAAAATCTCATTAGTGTCTGATTTGGAGAGGAGATTTTCTCGGTCTGAAGGTCAAATTACCTTCTGATAATAATTATTTTCTCTCAAAAGTGCAATGCGATATTAACTAATTTTCTTAGAATTGTAGTGAGATATAGTAAAAGTATAAATTGATGAAATTGAATAAAGAATGTCAAAGTAGATAGGGGGTAAAAAATGCAATTTGAAGAGAATTATTTAACTAAAAATCAAGAGAAGATTGCGGAAAAGGTAATTAAAGCAGTTGAAAAACAACTGAACATCAAATCCCCAGATTGCACGATATTAGGCTTGAATCCTTCGCAGCGCATTGAAGAATTGAAGGAAGGTGTAAAATACAAGACTAATAAGGAAATTAAGAAGACAGAAAAATATATAAAAAGTACCAAAAAAAACATGATCTGCAAAAGTAATCTTTTCCGACAAAAATAGGGGCATGAAAACATTTAAATCCCATTAAACGTGAGTATTTTTTAATGTCGACTAAAACTGAAAAAGAAAGCCTAGAGCTCTTGTATATTAGATGGAGTAATAATGAACCAAAAGTTTGTGCTCACTGTGGATCACGTGTTGAATACCTCTATAATGATGGAGGGCGTAGCGTCATTACCCTCAATAGGAAAATAAGATTATATACGTGTTATTATGTTTGTA